>JBMNVM010000007.1:0-19573 GCA_050946805.1 Acutalibacteraceae bacterium
GAGCGTGGCAGAACAGCCGACGGAGAGGAGGCCTTTGACACCGAAAGGTACTCAAAAAAGGAGATTGCCCGCATTGTAAAGGTCGCCTGCGATCTTGCCAAAAAGCGCGGCACCAACAAGATTATATCGGTTGACAAGGCCAACGTGCTTGAAAGCTCCAGACTTTGGAGGGAGGTTGCCCACAAGACCGCAGAGGAAAACGGCATTGAGATAACCGACATGCTGGTAGACAATGCCGCCATGCAGCTTGTAAAAAATCCGGCGCAGTTTGACGTTATGGTCACAAGCAACATATTCGGCGATATTTTAAGCGATGAGGCCAGCATGATAACCGGCTCCATCGGCATGCTGCCGAGTGCCTCATTAGGAGAAGGAAAACTCGGTCTTTACGAGCCGATTCACGGCTCTGCTCCCGATATTCAAGGGCAGAACAAGGCCAACCCGATTGCGACAATTCTGTCGGTGGCAATGATGTTCAGGTATTCTCTTGATTTATTTAAAGAGGCTGATGCGATTGAAAACGCGGTTGAGAAAATTCTCAACGAAGGCTACAGAACGGTTGACATTAAGGGCAGCGGTGATGTAAAGGTGCTTTCCACCACCGAAATGGGCGGCCTTATTTGCCAATACATTTAAAATTGAAATGCATAAAAATATAAAAACGCTTAAAGCTTTAGCTTTAGGCGTTTTTCTTTTGGCGCATTTTCGAAAAAAGTAAGTTTAAAGCTTTTTAAAAATAATTATTAAAGCCTGTAAAAAAAGAAATACTAAATATAAGTTTGGAGGTTTTTTATGGATTTTACGTTTTTTATAACCAATTTAATAAGAGTGATTGTAGTTATTATGACGGCAATCAAGGTTTTCAAGCGTGACTTCAAAAAGCTCGGCTTTGCCGCTGTTTCAATAGCGCTCTCCTTTGTCCCGTGGCTGTTCGGGTTAATTGATATAAATGTAGATATGTTGACCAAAAGTATATATCAAATTTTCATATTTATGGCGGTCTTTTTAGGGCAGGGGTACAGGTATTATGACTTATACTCATGGTGGGATAGGGTTATCCACCTGCTTTCCGGCGTAGTTTTTTCAGGGTTTGCGGTTGCTTTCGCTGAGAAAGAAAATGACATAAGTCTTGCCGGCACCTTGATATTCGCTTTTGTCCTCTCATTAGCTCTGCATGAAATTTGGGAAGTGCTGGAGTTCGCGGTTGACAGCATTTTTAAAACCGACCATCAGCACTGGCAGAAAAACAGCAAAGTGCTTAATCATCAGCCCAAAAAGGCCATACAGCCGCCCGGCCTTGTCGATACTATGAGCGACTCAATATTTAATATAATCGGCACAGCGGTCGCCTGCGCAGGCTGGTGGGTTTATTTAGCTTAGCAGAATGTTTTTTGTGGGCAACGCCGAATTTTTTCAAAAAACAAAATGACAAGTTTCTTTACGAAACTTGTCATTTTGGCTTTAAATAGATAATGGGAAAGCTATAATACTTTTTCTTACACAACACCATAATTTATAAGATAAAAGAAAAATTCCAGAAAGAAATGATAATTTTGACAAAAGGTTGTCGTTTCTTTCGGTGCGATTTCTTCATTACAGATGGATTGTATTATTTACAACAGAAATTATTTCGGAAAACAATTTTTCTTCCTTGTAAGCACGATACATAATATCATACAGTCCTTCAACATATATACCATCAGTTTCAATGTTTATACGCTTAGCTTCTTCGGGAAAATCAAAAATAGGTACATTTGCATAAAGCATACCAATCAATTCTGTATGAGCAAGAGCGGTTTCAGCCGTACATATTGGTTTTTTACCGCTATTCACCGCATCAACGCATTTCCAAAGTTTAATAGTAGCATCGTCAAAGGGACTTCCGTATGATTTTACTCTACCGTCAAAAAAATTTGCAATTATATTGTCTCCGTCATCTTTAGAATAGGAGACAACGGCGTTTTCAAACTTATAAATAAATTCAGGGTTTCGGGTTTTCTCCGCAGCGTGAGAAGCAATAAAAAGTAACCTTACGTTTTCTGGCATTTGGATTTTTATCGCACAGGTATCAAAATTTTCAATCAAGTTTGCTCGGAAGCAATCTGCCGAAATGCTAAGCGGAAAAGCACTTGTATTCATTGTCTTTCCCAACAGGAAAAACATATTGTGAAGGTAATGTGCGCAGGCGTTAGAGGCAATGGAATCTAAAACCAGGACACCATTTTTGGATATTTTGCCGGCCCAGCCGGTACTTCTGCCGTAATATGCACGGTTCCTTGGCCAACTGACAGCCGTTTTGAATGAAATTGCTTTTCCAAAGGCACCGTTTAAAATATCTTGTTTTAATTGCTGCATGGATGACGAATAAGACCACTGATAGCCAATGGCAATGAATTTACCATACTCTTTTTCGGCTTCAATCATTTTTTTCACTTCGCCGACAGTCGGAGCCGCAGGTTTTTCACACAAAACATCAGAACCGTGGGATACTGCGAAAAGGCTTTGTTCAAGGTGCAAAAAAGGAGGCGTGCTGATAACAGCAAGATCAGCCGTATGCTTAGCGTAAAACTCTTCCATGGTGTTGTATATAGGAATCTGTTTATTTATAATGCTTTCCTTTTGCCTGCAATTCGCAAAATACGGGTCTACGATTCCTTCAAAGCAAATGTCTGGATTTTTGCTGTTTAACAGAGCATTTACATATAAAGAGGCATATCCTCCGGCACCTACTAATAGTATTTTCATATTCAAACCTCCGATATCCGGACAACTTTTCCGCTGTCCGCAGATTCCTGTGCGGCAAGCGCTGCCGCAGTGATGCGGAAGATTTCGTCAGGTGATATACAGTCTCTGCCGCTGATAAATTCTTCGGTCAGGTTAGGTGAATCAACCGGACGCCAATCTTTTAAACCATCTTTGTTGATCAAAGTAACAGTCGCGCCAATCACTTCAAGAACACCTTGTGTTCCTACGCAGCGAATTCTATCATCACCGTGTGTGGGAGCGGATTGAGGCCGGTAATAGTCCAGATTGACAGATGCCATTATATGATCTTCAAGCTCAAACTGGCACAAAGCCACTTTTTCCGGATTACCGCTTTGTAATGATTTTACAGAAAGAAACTGTTTGCCGGTAAAATAGGAAATCCAATCTATAGCATGAATACCCACCCACGGAATTGTTCCGCCGTAAAGACTTCTGTCCTCAAACCAGTCCGGACGGGTACCGAATTTATAGCTTTTTTGTGCGGTAATCATTTTAATTTGTCCTACGGCACCCTCTTTTGCTAAATTCCCGGCAAAATAAAAAGATGGAAGGTAGCGTAAAAAATGCATTGCGCAAAACCGTATTCCTGAATGGTCTACGGCTTCTTTTACTACTTTTAACTCTTTTAGAGAGGAAGCAATCGGCTTTTCTGCCAAAACATCAATTCCACGCATAGCACACTTTGTTATGATACTTCCCGTAAGCGCAAAAACCGGCGAAATCACAGCAAGATCCGGATGTGTTACATCTAACATATTGGAATAATCGGGGAAAAAGGGTACTTCTTTGGAAAACGTGTCCCGCATTTGCTCATGTTCGCTTCCGGGGGCAACACCACAAAGCTCAATATCCTTATATTTCTTCAGCGTTTGATATACCTGCATACTGTGGCCGCACATTCCGATAAAACATACTTTCATATTACCGCTAACACTCCATAATCATCATATTCTACATACATAACTTCATCACAATGCCAACCACCGGTATGAGCAGAGTAGATACCCTCATGCCAATACACGGGAAGATTATCCTGGGCTTATATCGGCACGGTCGGCCGCCAGATTTTTATGTTTTCACTTGCCGGTATACGGCGGATCACCTGTTCAAGCTCATAAGCCCGGCCTTTATCATAGGATACATAGCTTTCCAAAACGCGGCTTTCGCCGTCAAAACGCGCAATGTAAACGCGGTTAGTGTTAATGCTGCCGATAGTAACCGGATTCAGTCCCGCTTCTCCTACGCCGAAATTGCAAGCCATTCCGCCAACGTATGTCTGTGAGCCGTCAAGCTGTGCGACAGGCGAAAGAAACTCACCGCCCTTTGCAATCGGGGATGATAAGCACCATTTGTCATCTTTGAAGGTGGCCATATAATAGATAATGGTCTCCGGTTTGTTCAGTTCAAAAGCGGCGAGCCCAACACGTAAAGGCACGGTCGGAGCTACCTCCAAAAGACGCACTGTTGTTTCCGAAGGAGACCCATAGACAACGTCAAGAGTATTTAAGGTGATTTGGGTTGCGCTGACGTTTCCAAACAGGTTGACGCCTGTCTTTTCACCATTCATTTTAAGTAAATTTCCTTCATCGTCAAAAAAACCGCTTCTAATTGTATGGGCTTTTGAAATACGGGGATGGCCGTACAAAGCAAAAAAACAGCGTTCTTTTACGGTGTCATGCTCCGTAACAAGTTGCTTTCGTACATTAAAATAAAACAGTCCGCCGGCATCAGATTTAAGAAAGGTTTGTGCATCACTCCAGGTTTCACCCTCATCCTTTGAATAACGAAATTCCCATGTGACTCTATTTACCCTGGTGAAAAGCCAGATTTTATTATGCTTTATGTTTTCAAAAACCTGTGCATAGGTAACACTGTACTGATAATCAATAATATGCTCGGGCCCAAATGAAAAAATATCATATGTTTTCTCCGTAATACGGTATCGTATGCTGTTATTGGCAGCATGATATGTGTAGGTGACCATATTTTCCCGTTTTCCAAAATACATAAAGAAGGTGAATTTTGCTCATCAGCATATGAAGAATTTAATCGGCACAAGCAAACATCGTGGCTTAAAGCACGGCTGCATTTGGCATCCAATTTCTTAACACTGCTTTGTCATACCGAATCAGCGGCAGCAGCAAATATTCATTTCTTTCTACAGAATTGACAGCAAAACCCGGTAGCATTACTTATGTCCCAGCCGGTATTGACTTTCAGCGTATCAGCAGTAAAGAAAAGCTTGTCGTTATTCATTTGCAGCATTTTGGAAATGAATTTAACGAAATAGAAAGTATTAATCCCAAACGATATTCTTTTTTTTCCGCACTGTTTATGCAGCTTTTAAATGAGCGGAAAGAACAAAACAGTGGGTATTATAATCGCTGTATGGCATTATTGTATCAAATCTTTGGAGCTATAGAAAAATCAGAACTCTCTGAGAATAATCAAGCGGAAATGATTATTATGAACGGTATTGATTATATTCATAAAAACTATATGCGTTCGGATTTGACTATTTCTGAAATTTCTGAACAGTGTCATATGAGTGAAGTAAATTTTCGCCGGGTGTTTAAGTTAACATTTAATATATCACCTTTGAATTATATCAATAACTTACGCATAAAGGAGGCATGTTCACTTCTGGAATCCGGCTACTATTCTGTCAGTGATATCGCAATTTTGTCAGGATTTTCAGGTTTAAAGTATTTTGGAACATCCTTTAAACGCACCACCGGAATTTCTCCGTCTGAATACAAAAAATATTTAAGTTAAAACAGAAATAAATTGAAGTAAACTTCCAATTTCGATACTTTGAGTAGTGATAATTTGGTATATTACACACATATAAGCATTAAACGTCGAAAAACCTGACTGGGTGTAAATTTCAATAAATGCTAAAAACGAATTAAACATTTAGCTTAATCCGTTTTTATGTGGCTGGGGTGGCAGGATTCGAACCTACGAATGCAGCAGTCAAAGTGCTGTGTCTTACCGCTTGACGACACCCCAATGTATTAATTTTCTCTATATAATAAAAGCGCCGCTGCGATATAAGCGACAGCGGGAAGGTGCTTGTGGCGCACGTTTTGCACGCCGCAAGAAAAGTGGGGTGGAAGATGGGACTCGAACCCACGGTCTCCAGTGCCACAAACTGGCGCTTTAACCAACTAAGCTACATCCACCATAACGCAGAAACTATTATACCATATTTCTATCAGTTGTCAAGGAAAAAAATATGTTATTTAAAAGAAAATTTTACATTAAGCGGTTGTGAATGCGCCGTGGATATGTTAAAATATGAGTAATAACTTTAGACTGGTGAAGGACTATGATTACAAAGACAAAAATCGTATGCACTTTAGGGCCGGCTTCCTGCAGCGAAGAAACGGTAACCGGTATGTGTCTTGCCGGAATGAATGTTGCAAGATTAAACTTTTCTCACGGTACACACGCCGACCATGAAAAAAGCATTGAGATAATAAAAAAGGTCAGAAATAAGCTTGGGCTTCCCATAGCCATTATGCTTGATACCAAGGGGCCGGAATACCGTATCGGCACATTTAAAAACGGAAAAATATTTTTAAATGAAGGGGACAGCTTTGTCTTCACTTCAGAGGATATAATAGGCGATGAGGGTATCGTTTCTGTAAGCTATAAGAATTTACCAAAGGAAATGAAGAAGGGAGATACAATCCTTTTAAATAACGGTCTTTTATCCTTTGAGGTTGTCGACTGCGACGAGAAGCGTATTTACACCGTTGTAAAAATCGGGGGCGAGCTGTCGAATCGCAAGAGCATGAGCTTCCCCGGCAAAACTTTAAAGCAGATTTATTTAAGCGAACAGGACAAAAAGGATATTCTTTTCGGCCTTGAGCATGACATTGATTTTCTTGCCTGCTCCTTTGTTTCCTGCCGTCAGGATTTAATTGACGTAAAGGAATTTATTAAGGCAAACGGCGGGAAAGATATTGACATTATAGCTAAAATCGAAAATCGTTCGGGCGTTGATAATATCGAGGAAATTTGTGAGGAATGCGACGGTATTATGATTGCCCGCGGGGACATGGGTGTTGAAATTCCGTTTGAGGAGCTGCCCTCTATCCAAAAGCAGCTTATCACAAAATGCAGGCTGCTTGGCAAGCGTGTCATAACCGCTACCGAAATGCTTGAATCCATGATTCACAACCCCCGCCCCACAAGAGCCGAAATATCCGACGTTGCCAACGCGGTTTACGACGGCACAAGCGCTATAATGCTGTCGGGCGAGACCGCCGCCGGAAAGTATCCGGTTGAAGCGGTGAAAACCATGGCACTTATCGCCCATAATACTGAGAAGAATATACACTATAATAAGCGCTTTTTAAGAAGCGAATTTAAAATAAAGAATACCGTTGATGCTATTTCCCACGCCACCTGCGGTATGGCGATTGACCTTGATGCCCGTGCGATTGTTGCATGCTCGCTCTCGGGCATGACGGCACGAATGGTTTCCCGTTTCAGACCCACCGCTATAATTTTGGGAGTTACTACTGACGAGAAAACATGGAGAAAGCTTGCACTTTCATGGGGCGTGGTGCCGGTTATGTGTGAAAGCTATAATTCCACCGAGGTGCTTTTCCACAATGCCGCAAAGCTGGCAAAGCAGATCCTTAACCTTTCCCCCGGAGATAAAATTGTCATGACGGCCGGGGTTACCAACGGCCAGTCGGGCAACACCAACCTTATAAAGGTTGAAACAATATCTTAAACCCCGCAAAACCGTTAATTTAGACGTTGGGAAAGCATAAAAATTCCCTGCGGTTCGGCAAAGAAGTCGGTTTAATAAATAAAAATTCCTATGAGCATAGCGCTCATAGGAATTTTTGCTTATCACGGTTTATTTGTTTTGTATATCTGTCCTCTTCAGAGAATATACAACCGCAGTATTTTTGCATATAAAACCCCAGCTCTTTGGCTTTGAGGTTGCCAGCCCTGAAATTGGGTCTGAAATCTTTGTAAACAAACTTTACATTGTATTTATCCGCAAGCTCCAGCGCTGCTTTTATTAGTAAATCGTGGTTTTGATAGATGCTTGCAAACAGTGTGGAGGAAAAACCGTCAAACCCGTTTTGGGAAGCGTATTTCGCGGTTTCTTCAAGTCGGCTTGTGTAGCAGTATGCGCAGCGGTTGTCAATATCGCCGGCCACCTGCTTTACAAACTCGCGCAGCCCGTAATTTTCCTTGACAATTAAGGGAACGCCCAGCTTTTCCATATAGTTTATTAAGCAGTCCCGACGAGCCTCATACTCCTTAAACGGATGTATATTCGGGTTAAACCAGAATGCGGAAAGGTTATAACCTTCGTTTAAAAGAGGCTCTACACAGGACACAGAGCATGGGGCGCAGCAGCAATGCAGCAGAACTTTTTCCAAAGCTATCACCCAAAATTAAAAATTTATTCAATATCCTTGCCGCAGCAGCGCTTATATTTTTTACCGCTTCCGCACGGACAGAGCGCGTTTTTGCTGACAACACCCTTGCCCCTTACGGTTTGCGGCTTGTTGTCGCCCGTGCCGGTTTCTTCGGCCACCTTTTCACGCTTGACCTCTTCATTTTGCCTTACCTTTAAGGTCAAAACAAGTTTTGCGGTCTGCTCGCGGATGGCATCTGTCATGGCCTCGAACATATCGTAGCTTTCGTTTCTGTACGCAACAACCGGGTCGTGCTGACCGTAAGCCCTAAGCCCGATGCCCTGACGGAGCTGATCCATCGCATCGATGTGATCCATCCAGTTTGTGTCGACACTTCTAAGCAGTACAACCCGCTCCAACTCGCGCATAAGCTCGCTGCCGAATTCCTTTTCGCGCTGTTCGTAACGGGCGTGAGCCTTTTCTTTAAGAAGCTCTGCAACATCCTCTTTAGTCAGGTCTTCAAGCTCCTGCGGGGTAAAATGCAAATCGTCTTTAGTGGTTACCCAGCCGAGGAAATACTCACGCAGCCCGTTTATATCCCAGTTAGAGTGGTCGTTTTCATCTGCAAGATAAATCGAGCAGTATGAGTGTATGGTATCGTCAAGCATCTTGCTTATGGTTTCTTTAATATTCTCACCGTCAAGCACCCTGTTGCGCTGGGCGTAGATCAACTCGCGCTGCTTGTTCATTACATCGTCATACTCAAGAACGTTCTTGCGGATTGCGAAGTTTATGCCCTCTTTCTTTTTCTGGGCGCCCTCAATCGAGCGGGAGAGAAGGGTGTTCTCAAGCGGCATGTTTTCGTCAACCTTCAGGGTTTCCATGATGTTGTAGATTCTCTCACCGCCGAAAAGGCGCATAAGGTCGTCCTCGAGAGAAACGAAGAACTGCGTGCATCCGGGGTCGCCCTGACGGCCGGAACGGCCGCGCAGCTGATTATCTATTCGCCTTGACTCATGGCGCTCGGTACCGATTATGGCAAGACCGCCGGCCGCCCTTACCTTTTCGGCTTCGGGCGCGATTTCGGCCTTGAATTTCTCGTAATACTCCCTGTATTTCTCCCTTGCTGCAAGAATATCGGGGTTGTCGGTTTCGGAGTATCCGGTGGCTTCGTTTATAATTTCCTCGCTAAAGCCGTCATGCCGTAAAGCCGCTTTGGCAAGGTATTCGGCGTTACCGCCAAGCATAATGTCGGTGCCTCGACCCGCCATGTTGGTGGCGATTGTAACGGCGCCAAACTTTCCTGCCTGTGCGATTATTTCGGCTTCCTTTTCATGATGCTTTGCGTTCAAAACGTTATGCTTTATTCCGCGCTTTTTAAGCATAGAGGACAAAAGCTCGGACTTTTCAATCGTAACGGTACCCACAAGCACCGGCTGCCCTTTTTGGTGGCAGGCGATTATCTTTTCAATAACTGCGTTAAACTTCGCCCTTTCGGTTTTGTAAACAACATCGTTTTCGTCAATACGTGCGATAGGTTTGTTTGTGGGGATCTCGATAACATCAAGCTTGTAAATCTGCTGGAACTCCAGCTCTTCGGTCTTGGCGGTACCGGTCATACCCGAAAGCTTGGAGTAAAGGCGGAAGAAGTTCTGGAATGTGATTGTGGCAAGCGTTTTGGATTCTTTTGCCACCTTTACGCCTTCCTTTGCCTCTATGGCCTGATGGAGTCCTTCGTTGTAGCGGCGGCCGTACATAAGGCGGCCTGTAAACTCGTCAACAATTATGACCTCGCCGTCTTTTACAACATAATCCACATCACGCTTCATAACGCCCCAAGCGCGGATGGCTTGGTTAATGTGGTGCGCAATGGCAATGTTTTCGGGGTCGTTAAGGTTTTCGATTCCGAAATAGCTTTCGGCCTTTTTAACCCCTTCGGCAGTAAGGGTTGCGGTGTGCGCCTTTTCGTCCACAACATAATCGCCGTCGTAATTCGCTTCATCGTCGGACAGCTTGTCGTCCATCTCCCTTACCTTAACCATTTTAAGGGAACGGGCAAAATTATTGGCTTTTTGGTAAAGGTCGGTAGATTTATCGCTTTGACCGGAAATAATAAGAGGTGTACGGGCTTCATCTATCAAAATGGAGTCAACCTCGTCCACAATGGCGAAGTTATGCCCGCGCTGAACCTTTTGCTCCTTATATAGCACCATGTTGTCGCGCAGATAATCAAACCCAAGCTCGTTGTTGGTGCAGTATGTAATATCTGCGGCGTATGCCTGCTGTTTTTCCTCGTGGCTCATGCCGTGAACGATAAGGCCGACCGATAAACCTAAAAATCTGTAAATTTTGCCCATCCATTCGGAGTCGCGCTTTGCAAGGTAGTCGTTGACTGTTACAATGTGAACACCTTTGCCGGTAAGGGCGTTTAAATAGGCCGGCAGTGTGGCGACAAGGGTTTTACCTTCACCGGTCTTCATTTCGGCAATTCTGCCTTGATGAAGCACAATTCCGCCGAGTATCTGAACCGGGAAATGGCGCATGCCAAGAACCCTGTCGGCTGCCTCACGGCAGGCGGCAAAGGCTTCGGGCAAAATATCGTCAAGAGTTTGGCCGTTTGCCAAACGTGTTTTAAACTCATCGGTTTTCGCGCGCAGCTGGTTGTCGGTAAGGGCGCGGTATTCGTCCTCTAAAGACAAAACCCTTTGCTGCAGCGGAATTATTCGCTTTATTTCCTTTTTACTGTAATCTCCAAAGAGTACTCTTAGCAGACTCATTAATTAATCCCACCTAATAAACCTTGCGGTATAATTACATAATATAAAAACATTTTAACATATATTTTTGAATAAATATAGTGTTTTTTATAATATTGTGTCAGAAATTTTTTCTCTTTTATTTTTTATGAAAGTGTGGTACAATGTCATAGATTTAAGTTTAAGGAGTGCTTGCAATGTGTGGATTTGCAGGATTTACTAATACAATAGGGGATGATGGCACGGTTCTTACCAAAATGATGGACCGTATAGTACATCGCGGCCCCGACTCGGCGGGGAAGTATATTGATAAAGATATTGCCTTAGGATTTAGAAGACTAAGCATTATCGATCTTGCCGAAGGCGACCAGCCCATGTTTAATGAGGACAAGTCCTTGGTGCTTGTATTCAACGGTGAAATTTATAATTTTAAGGAGCTTCGCGAAGAACTGATATCTTCGGGGCATACCTTCTCCAACAATTCGGACAGCGAGGTTCTGCTTCACGGCTTTGAGGAGTGGGGAGAGGATATGATTTCCCGCCTTCGCGGAATGTTTGCCTTTGTAATATTCAACCGTCGGGACAAATCCATTTTCGCCGCACGCGATATGTTCGGAATAAAGCCGTTTTATTATACCTTTATGGGCAACAGCTTTATTTTCGGCTCTGAAATAAAGTCGTTTTTGGAGCACCCCGATTTTAAAAAGGAGCTAAACGAAGAGGCGCTCGGCCACTATCTTTCATTCCAGTACTCCCCGACCGAGGAAACCTTTTTCAAAAATGTTTACAAGCTGCCGCCGGCGCATTATTTCACTTTTAAAAACGGGGAAATGCACAAGGTGCGCTACTGGAGACCGGATTTGCACGAGACCGACGGTGTGCTTGAGTACTTTGCCGACCTTACCGACAAGGTCGTTCGCGAATCGGTAGAGGCTCACAAAATCGCCGATGTTGAGGTGGGTTCCTTCTTATCATCCGGAATTGACTCAAGCTATATTGCCGAAGCCGCGAAGGTTGACAAGACCTTTACGGTAGGCTTTGAAAGTCCCGATGGGGATCGCTACAATGAAATCCACTACGCCAAGGAGTTTGCCGATACAATAGGGGTTGAAAATATCGCTAAGGTTATTACGCCGCAGGAGTATTGGGAAAACTTCGCGAAAATCCAGTACCACATGGATGAACCTTTGGCCGACCCTGCCGCCATAGCCCTTTATTTTGTAAGCAAGCTTGCAAGCGAGCATGTAAAGGTTGTAATGTCGGGCGAGGGGGCGGATGAGCTTTTCGGGGGATATCGAATTTATCAGGAGCCTTTGACGGTTACGCTTTACGACAAGCTGCCCTTTATATTAAGGCGCATTATTTCAAAAATCTGCGAGCACCTGCCGCAAAAGCACGGTATTAACTATCTTGTGCGCAGGGGCAAGACCATTGAGGAGCGGTTTATCGGCAACGCAAATATTTTCTCTGTTAAAGAACGAAACAATATTTTAAAAAGCGAGACCGCGAAAAGTGCTTCGGAGCCTAAAGTGCTGTGCGATAAATTTTACAGCGAGGTAAAGGACAAGGATGCCGTTACCAAAATGCAGTATCTTGACATTAATATGTGGCTTATGGGCGATATACTTTTAAAGGCCGACAAAACCAGCATGGCCAATTCGCTTGAGCTGCGTGTCCCCTTCCTTGACAAAAAGGTTATGGAATTTGCCGCCACAATTCCCTTAAAATGCAGGGTAAACACTGTAACCACAAAGTTAGCGCTTCGAAAAGCGGCCGAAAAGACCTTACCTAAATGCACTGCCGAAAAGGATAAGCTCGGCTTCCCAGTGCCGATAAGGGTATGGCTTACCCAAGACGAGTATTATAGTATTGTAAAAGAAACCTTTACAAGCGATACGGCAAATAAGTATTTCGATACCGAAAAACTTGTGAAGCTGCTTGACCTTCACAAATCCGGCAAGGCGGATTTAAGCCGCAAAATATGGACGGTTTATACCTTCATTGTCTGGTACAACCAGTTTTTCAAAAATTAATAAAGGCTGCGGCGGCCGAAAAGCCGCCGCTTTTATATCAGTTTCGCCCAAATACGAAATAGTAAAAAGACACATCACCGAAAAAGGTAATGTGTCTTTTTATTTAGCAGTATTACTTATTCAAAGCTTCATTTACCGCAACTGCGCAGGCAACGGTCATACCCACCATCGGGTTGTTGCCGGCACCGATAAGTCCCATCATCTCAACGTGAGCGGGAACCGAAGAGGAGCCGGCGAACTGTGCGTCGGAGTGCATACGTCCCATTGTATCGGTCATGCCGTATGAAGCAGGTCCTGCCGCCATATTGTCGGGATGTAAGGTACGCCCTGTGCCGCCGCCCGAAGCGACCGAGAAGTACTTCTTGCCCTGCTCGATGCACTCTTTCTTGTATGTGCCTGCAACGGGGTGCTGGAAGCGGGTCGGGTTGGTGGAGTTACCGGTAATCGAAACGTCAACGCCTTCCTTGTGCATTATGGCAACGCCTTCGCGCACATCGTCCGCGCCGTAGCAGCGAACCTTCGCACGCTCGCCCTTTGAATAAGCGGTTTCGGAAATTACTTTAAGCTCGCCTGTATAATAGTCAAACTGGGTCTGAACATAGGTAAAGCCGTTAATTCTTGAAATGATTTTTGCGGCGTCCTTTCCAAGACCGTTAAGAACAACACGAAGGGGTTCCTTGCGCGCCTTGTTTGCGCTTCTTGCAAGGCCGATAGCGCCCTCGGCCGCGGCAAAGGATTCATGTCCTGCCAAGAAAGCGAAGCATTTTGTTTCTTCGCGAAGCAGCATTGCGCCAAGGTTTCCGTGTCCTATACCTACCTTGCGGTCATCGGCAACCGAGCCGGGGATACAAAAGGACTGAAGTCCCAAGCCGATTTTTTCGGCAGCTTCTGCAGCGCTTTTAACACCGTCTTTAATCGCAATGGCGCAGCCCACAACATAAGCCCAAGCGGCGTTTTCAAAGCAGATGGGCTGAATGCCTTTTACTATATTGTAAGCATCAACGCCGGCCTTGTCGCAGATTTCTTTGGCCTCCCCAATAGAGGAAATGCCATGCTTTGAAAGCTCGGCTTCTATCTGCTTAATTCTTCTCTCATATCCTTCAAATAATGCCATCTTACTTTACCTCCCTTATTCCTCTCTGGGGTCGATAAGGCGGACGGCGTCCTCAACACGTCCGTACTGACCGCTTGCCTTTTTCAAAGCCTCGTTAGCGTCCACGCCTTTTTTGATCATATCCATCATTTTCCCAAGATGAACGAACTTGTAGCCTATAATGGTGTCATCCTCGTCAACGGCTATATGTGTAATGTAGCCTTCGGCAAGCTCCAAATAGCGCGGGCCTTTGGCAAGTGTGGCATAGGTTGTGCCGCACTGTGAACGAAGTCCTTTTCCAAGGTCTTCAAGACCTGCACCGATGGGCAGACCGTCCTCAGAAAAAGCGGTCTGGGTACGACCGTAAACAATCTGGAGGAAAAGTTCGCGCATGGCGGTATTAATGGCATCGCATACAAGGTCTGTATTTAAAGCCTCAAGAATGGTTTTGCCAACCAAAATTTCGGAAGCCATAGCGGCAGAGTGGGTCATGCCGGAGCAACCGATAGTCTCTACCAGAGCCTCTTGTATAATACCCTCCTTAACATTAAGGGTGAGCTTGCAGGCGCCCTGCTGGGGAGCGCACCAGCCAACACCGTGTGTTAAGCCCGATACATCTTTGATTTCCTTAACCTGAACCCATTTGCCCTCTTCCGGAATGGGAGTGGGACCGTGATATGCGCCTTTTGCCAAGGGACACATATTTTCTACTTCGTGTGAATAGTTCATTTATGTACTCCTTTCTTGGTGAAAACGTGCAGAGGAAAGCCCCTGCCACTGCTGGGTGCGGCCTTAGCCGCATTTGCATATATTATACAGTATTTCGACAAATAACTCAATATCGAAAAGTTAAAATATTAACAGTTTATAAAGGTTATTTTTGTGCTATTACACTTGTAAAATAATCTTCGGCCTCCATAAGTTCTTTTTGCATGGCGGCCGCCTTATCGTCATGCGAAAGGTCGCAGGAGACTATTTTCAGAATTTCGGCCTTTGCGACCTCGGTTCTGCCTAAAATCAGGTTTATAAGCTCCTTTGTGTCGGAATCAACGGGGGAGGAAGACAGACTGTTGCAATGCTTGGTTGCGGCGAAAACGATTTTGCCGATAATCTCGGCCCCGTATTTCATATCGTCCGGAATTTCCGGCTCCGCCGGCGATTTTGCCGAAACATCATTCTTTATCTCCTCGTCATTTTTTGCGGCCGTAATGCTTTCAAGCTTTAATTTAAGCTGCTTGTTTTCATTTTCAAGCAGGGCAATTTTTTTGCTTAAAGAAAAGTTTTCCTCTCTTAAGCTGTCCGCGGCAAGCCTTGCCTCGTGAAGGCTTTTTTGCAAAGTGTCCGCAAGCTCGATATACTGTTTCTTCCTCATTTTGAACACCTTTCTTTCGGCTCTGCGCCGCCGTATGTTGGTTATAAAAAGACAGACGAATACCGCAAGCAAAACCCCGCCCGAGTCTATCAGGACATCACGCAATTCTCCGCTTCTGCCCGGGACAAAGGTTTGGTGGTATTCATCTGAAACCGAATATGATATTCCGATAAAAATACTTATAATTGTTCGAAGCGCAAGGGACAGGCGGTTATATGTAACAAAGCTTAAGTAGCAAAATACCCCAAGCATCGTATAAAGGGTAAAATGCGCGCTTTTTCTGACGATGAACTGTAGATTTTCTATCAATAATGCCTGCTTAATAGCAGGCATTCTCGGGAAAAACAGCTTTATGGACACGCTGATTAAACCTCCGCTGACCGCGGAGGATTCATCGGCCGTCTGTGATGAGAGATAGAATATCAGCCCCATACAGGAAAGTGTTAAAAGTGCCGATATAAATCTTATGAAAATTAAACCAGCCTTTTTATCTTTCACATCAACCAACTTTTCTGTAGAAATTCATGGGATTCTGCCAAACACCATTTACGGCTATACCGAAGTGCAGGTGGTAGCCTGTCGACCAGCCGGTGGTGCCGACGTAGCCGATGGTTTGACCCTTTTTGACAATGGCGCCTGGGCTCACCACAGCTGAGGACATATGACCGTAGGTTACAACGTAGGTCTTTCCGTCCTTAGTACCGTGGTTTATGGTAACATAATTTCCGTATCCTCCGCCGCAGCCGCAGCTTCCGGTTTTCGGATAGTTGTGTGAGCAGGAGTTGTTTGAACGGGTTACTATTCCGTCGGCAATCGCAATAATTTTAGCGCCTGCAATAACGCCCTTGCCGTTGCCGGTAATATCAATACCGTTGTGGGTGCCTTTGTGAACCGGATCGTTACTCTGGAATCCGGCGCTGATTTTGTAATATCCGGGCGTGGGCCAGAGAAACTCTCCGCCGTCATAAACAAAGGAGGTGCCGGCGGTGTTGGTCATGGAAGCCAGTGTTTTGTTATATTCTCTAATCTGCTTTTCAATCTGGTCATTCGCAACCTTAAGGCTTTTCTGGTCAGCACTGATTTGGCTGATTACGTTTTGAATTTTCCGGTTTTCAGCTTGAAGTTCGGCCTGTTTTTGTGAAACAATTTGTTTAATTTCAAGCTGCTGTTCAAGCAGGCGGTTGTTTTCGGCCTGCTTTTCTTCCAGCTTCTTTAATTGGGCTACAAGCTGCTCGATTAACAGCTTATCCCTTGCCGAAACCGAAGCCGTCAACTGTGAAAGCTGCAAAAAGTCCGCAAAACTGTCCGCCCCAAGCAGTACCTGAATACTGCTTCCGGTATTGCTCATATATATAGCGCGAAGCCTTCTTTTGAAGGTCTCCTTGTCCTCTTCAATTTGGGTATTGCATTTATCCATTTCGGCCTTGTTGGCGGCAATGGCGGTGTTTATCTTCGCAATTTCATTGTTGCAAAGATTTATCTGCTGCTGAACAACGGCGATTTTCTGTTCAATAGTATTCTTGAGCTGCTGCTGGGAGTTAATTTTCCCTTGAAGGTTTTTAATGTCCTGCTCAAGCTTTCGGGACTGCTCTTCAAGCTTATTAATGTTTCTTCGAAGCTCGTCCGCAGTTGCGGCAGATGAGCCAAACGATACGGCGGTAAAAGTTAAAACCACCGACATTATGACGGTAAAAAATTTAAGAATATTCCTTTTCATTTTTTCCTCCATAAGCTTATATTGCCGCGAATTCGCTGCCCTCATGACGCAGATATTTGCTTATCATGATAAGGCTTCCTATAACACCCGCAAAAAGACCAATTCCGATAAAGATAAGCAGCAAGATCCATGCCATGTCGCTGTACTTAATAATATCGGTGGTGTTAAGGGTTGCAATGATGGTTTCGGTGGCCACTCTGTAGCAGAAGTACAAAATACCCTCCGCCAAAAGCGCGGATATAAGGCCAATTATTATGCCTTCCACCACAAAGGGGAAACGTACAAAGGCATCGGTCGCGCCGACCGCCTTCATAATGCTTATTTCAAGCTTTCGGTTATACATGGTAACACGTATTGTGTTTGAAACAATAACCAAAGATATTATCATAAGTATTGATATAATCCAAACCCCCGCAATGCCGACACCCCTTTTAATTGCGGTGATTTTCTCGGCAAGTCCGCTTTGGGAGCGAATGGTATCAATACCTTCAAGCTGTTTGATTTGATTGATTGTTTGCTCAAAGAGGGACATATCGATCATTTTGATTTTTGCCGCGCAGGACATGGGGTTGCCGTACTCGTCGTCAAGAAAGCTGAAATACTGCTCCTGTCCTTCAAGCATGGACTTTTTTATGGTTTCAAGTCCCTCGTCGCTGGATATGAAGGTTACCTCCGCCACGTTGGGTATTTTGGCTATTTGGTCGCACAGTGCCTTTGCCTCTTCGTCATTGTGGATGACATAATCGCTGGGCTTAATTCCGTTTTTGTCCGGAGTTTCGGTGCCGCTTGAGGTTTCGGAGGTTGTGTCGGATACTGTGGCGGATGATGTATTTTCACGGTCGCTGTAAAGCGCCCATTTATAGTCTTTCATATACGCTATTACAACATTCTGCTGTTCAAGGTTGCCAATGGCTTGGTTTACATTTTCGGTTATCAGCAAAGCCAGTCCGATAATTACCATGCAAGCCATTAATACGCCGATTGACGCTACACTCATAAGGCGGTTTGCCCATACATTTTTAAGGCCTTCACCGCTTAAATATCTGATGCTTCTAAGCTTCATTGCGCGTCACCCCCGGCATTATCGGCGACAATTCTGCCGCCGTCAAGCATTATAACCCTGTGGTTGAAATCCCTTACAAGGTTATGGTCGTGGGTAACCATGAGCACGGTAGTACCCTGTTTGTTAATTTCGGTAAGCATGGATACAATTTCGTAGGACATATTGGGGTCGACGTTGCCGGTAGGCTCGTCGGCAATAATAAGGTCAGGGGAGTTTACAAGCGCGCGGGCAAGTCCCACACGCTGCTGTTCGCCGCCCGAAAGCTGGCAGGGCATGGAACGCGCCTTGTGTCCGAGTCCTACCTTGCTTAAGGCCTTTGAAACCTCGCGACGAACATCCTTGCCGTAACTGCCCACAACATACATCGCAAAGGCGACGTTTTGGAAAACATTCATTGTGGGGATAAGGCGGAAATCCTGAAAAACAATTCCCATGGTGCGCCTAAGCAACGGAACCTGCTTTCGTTTCATTTTGGTAAGGTCAAAACCGTTTACGAAAATTTTGCCGGTATTTGCCTTTTCCTCTCGCATGATAAGCTTCATAAAGGTGCTTTTACCTGCTCCGGAAGAACCTACGACAAAAACAAATTCCCCGTTGCGGATTTTAATGTTTACATCTTCAAGCGCGTGTGTTCCCGTGGGATAGGTTTTTGAGACACCGCGGAATTCTATTATCGGTCTTTCTTCGGACAGAATCTCGCTGTGATTAATTTGCTGTGCCATTATTTGAAATTCACTTTCCTTAATATTTTATGGGGTTGCTCCTTAAATATTTATTTACCATAAGAGCAATTTTAAAAATTATGGCATGATCAAATTCACGAAGATCAAGGCCGGTAATCTTTTTGATTTTTTCAAGCCTGTACACCAATGTGTTACGGTGTACAAACAGTTTTCTTGAGGTTTCGGAAACATTCAGGTTGTTTTCAAAGAATTTTTGAATTGTAAAGAGTGTTTCCTGGTCAAGCGTTTCAATGGAGCCCAGCTTAAACACTTCTTTTAAGAAGATTTCGCAAAGGGTGGTGGGAAGCTGGTAAATAAGTCTTGCAATACCAAGATTATTATATGCAATTATTGTTTTTTCATTGTCGAATACCTTTCCGACCTCAAGTGCGGTCTGGGCTTCCTTGAAGGAGCGCGCAAGATCCTTGAGGTTGTCCACCGTTGTGCCTATGCCGACAACGACATGAACATAAAACTCGCCCGACAAGGTGTCGGCAATTGTGGCGGCAAGCTTTTCAATGGTCTTGCTGTCAATCCCCGGTTTGGTTTCCTTGACAAGTACGGTGTCGGTTTCGTTAATGCTGATGACAAAATCCTTCGTCCTGTCGGGGAAGAGATTTTGAATAATGTCGTAAATCGAAATGTCATGATGGTCAAG
>JBMNVM010000008.1:0-18136 GCA_050946805.1 Acutalibacteraceae bacterium
CCTATATACGGCTTGTTTTCCCCTTGTTCTTAATCCGCTTTGTCTATTTTCACCTCCATATGTCGGAATTTCGCGGCGGCGGATTGGTTTAAAGGCCGATACATAAAATTAAAAACGGGGAGAAGAAATTTGAAACTTTTAGCTATTGACGGAAACAGCATAATAAACCGCGCCTTTTACGGAATAAAGCTGCTTACCACAAAGGACGGGCAGTACACCAACGCGGTTTACGGATTTATAAATATTTTAAACCGCTTGCTTGAAATGGAGCATCCGGACGGTGTGGCGGTAGCCTTTGACCTTAAAAAGCCGACCTTTAGGCACCAAAAGTATGCCGAATACAAGGCCGGCCGAAAGGGTATGCCAAAAGAGCTTGCCTCGCAGCTTCCGATTTTAAAGGAGTGGCTGAAACTTGCGGGCTACACCTGCACCGAGTGCGAGGGGTACGAGGCTGACGATATTCTCGGCACCCTTGCCAGAATTTGCGAGGAAACAGGCCACACCTGCGTAATCTCCACAGGCGACAGGGATTCCCTGCAGCTTATATCCGACAAAACCCGTGTGCTGCTTGCCGCAACAAAAGCCGGCAGTCCCGAGGTTATTAATTTTGATAAACAGGCGCTGTTTGAAAAATACGGTCTGACCCCGCAGGAGATGATAGAGCTTAAAGCCCTTATGGGCGACAGCTCGGACAATATACCTGGCGTTGCGGGAATCGGCGAAAAAACCGCGACCGATTTGATAACCCGCTTTCACAGCATTGACTATATTTACGAAAACCTTGAAAGCCTTGACATTAAGGACAGTGTGCGAAACAAACTGGCCGTCGGCAAAGAAAGCGCGTTTTTAAGCCGTGAAATAGGCACCATATGCAAAACCGCTCCCATAAACGGGGATATTTCCGCCTATTCAATAAAGCCTGCCGACAAAGCGGGGCTTGCCCGGCTAATGACAAGGCTTGAGTTTTTCAAGCTGATGGAAAAAATGGGAATAGAACCGGACAGCCGCCAAATTTCGATTGACAGCGGAGCCGCTCACAAAACCTTTGAAGTGGCAAGCGAGCCGCAAATTGAAGACCTTGTTACCCTTTACAGCGATGGCGGACTTTTTGCGGGGGTCAGCGGCGGCAAGGTCTTTGCCCTTACGGAAGATAAATACCGTGAAATACTTACAGATAAAAACACACAAAAAAGGGTTTACGATTATAAAAATCTCTATAAAGAAAACAACGAAATTTCAAGCGTGGTTTTCGATGCAATGCTTGCGGGGTATATCGCCAACCCGTCGGCTTCGTCCTACTCAAAGGAGCGGCTGATAGCCGAATATTCAAAATCGGAAATTGAGCTGCCGCAAAACGCGGACGAATTTTTAAAAAACGCCTGCCTTTTTGCCGACGCTTGCGATAATTTGACTGCCGAGCTTGAGAAAACCGAGCAGTTAAGCCTGCTAAGAAATATAGAACTGCCCCTTGCAAGGGTTTTAGGGGATATGGAGCTTTGCGGCTTCGCCGTTGACAAAGAGGGGCTTGCCGCCATGTCCGAAGAGCTTGGAAACAGAATAACCCAAATAGAAAAAGAAATTTACTCCCTTGTGGGATTTGAGTTTAACCTTAATTCCCCCAAGCAATTAGGGGTTGCCCTTTTTGAAAAGCTGGGGCTGCCCGCAAAGAAAAAGACCAAAAGCGGCTACAGCACCAACGCCGAGGTTTTGGAGGAGCTTAAAGACCTACACCCCGCAGTGGCAAAGCTGCTTGAATACCGTCAGCTTGCAAAGCTGAAATCAACCTATACCGACGGGCTTCAAAACTGCGTGGACGAGGATGGCAGAATTCACACTACATTTAACCAGACCGAGGCAAGGACGGGCAGAATAAGCTCATTAGATCCTAATTTGCAGAACATTCCCGTCCGAACGCAGGAGGGCAGGAAGCTTCGCCAATACTTTTGCGCGCCGGAGGGGCGAGTGCTTTGTGATGCCGACTATTCGCAAATTGAGCTTCGCGTGCTGGCAAGCCTTGCGAATGACGAGAATATGATAAAAGCCTTTGAAAGCGGTACCGACATTCACACGGTTACCGCCTCGCAGGTATTCGGTATTCCGGTCGACATGGTAACCCCCATAATGCGCAGCCGCGCGAAGGCGGTCAATTTCGGTATTGTTTACGGCATTGGCGCCTTCTCACTTTCGAAGGATATCGGTGTTACAAGAAGCGAGGCCGACCGCTACATTAAAAGCTACCTTGCCACATACAAGGGCGTGGCGGAATATATGGAAAAAACCATTGAAAAGGCGCGGCAGGACGGTTTTGTATCGACCCACTTCGGCCGAAGGCGGTATCTTCCGGAGCTTAGCAACTCTAATAAAATGCTTCAGTCCTTCGGCGAAAGGGTGGCAAGAAACACCCCCATTCAGGGTACCGCCGCCGATATTATAAAGCTTGCAATGATTAGGGTTTGGGAGAGGCTTAAAACCGACTTCCCCACGGCAAAGCTTATTTTGCAGGTGCATGACGAACTGATTGTCGAATGTGACCAAAAGGATGCCGAAAAGGTTTGCAAACTCCTTGAAACCGAAATGCAAAACGCCGCCAAATTAAAGGTAACCCTTACCGCCGATGCCGGATACGGCAAAAACTGGCTTCAAGCTAAAGGATGAGTTTTAATGAATATACTCTTTATCTGCACCGGCAATACCTGCCGAAGCCCCATGGCCGAAGGGTATTTAAAATCCAAAAATTTACCTAATATAAATGTGAGAAGCCGCGGTCTTTCGGCCGACGGCAGCCCTGTTTCGGAAAACTCCAAGAAGGCTATGGCGGAAATTGGTATTGATATTTCCGCTCATATTTCCCGTCAGGTAACCTTTGCGGATATTGCTTGGGCGGACAAAATAATTTATATGTCCCCCTCGCACAGGACGGTTTTGTCCCTATATGCTGCTGAAGATAAGCTTTTTATGCTGGGGGACGGTATTTCCGACCCCTACGGCAGGGATTTGGAAAGCTACAAAAAATGCCGAAACGAAATTTTCGCGGCAATAGACAGTCTTATTGAGGACGGTTTTTTCAGCCAAATTGTAATAGAAACCATGAAACGCCATCATATTAAGGATATTGCACGGCTTGAAAAAATCTGCTTTTCCGCCCCTTGGAGCGAAGAGATGATTTTACAGTCCCTCTCAAACGGCACAAAATTCTTCGCGGCCACCGTTGATGACCGCGTTGTCGGATATGTGGGTATCAACTGCGTTTTGGATGAGGGGTACATTACCAACATAGCGGTTTTCCCCGACTATCGCCGCAAAGGCGTTGCCAAAGCGCTTATAAACCGAATCTTTTCTTTGGCGAAGGATCTCTCCCTTGCGTTTGTATCCCTTGAGGTGCGCCAAAGCAATTTCCCCGCCATTTCCCTATACAAAAATATGGGCTTTACCGAAGAGGGCAGGCGCAAGAACTTTTACAGCGGCCCAGTCGAAGACGCATTAATTATGACAAAAAGGTTTGAATATTAATGATAATTTTAAGCATAGAAAGCTCCTGTGATGAAACAAGCGTTGCCGTAACAAACGGGCGGCAGGTGCTTTCAAACATTGTCGCAACCCAGATTGCAGAGCACAGAATCTACGGCGGCGTGGTGCCCGAAATCGCCTCAAGGCGGCATACCGAAGCCATTTCGTCCGTATGCGAAGAGGCGCTTTTGGCAGCCGGCGTTACATACAAGGACATTAACGCCGTTGCCGTAACCTTTGCCCCCGGGCTTATCGGGGCGCTGCTTGTGGGCGTAAACTTTGCGAAGGGGCTGGCGCTTTCTTTGGGGGTGCCGTTAATACCGGTTCACCATCTGCGCTCCCACATAGCGGCCAATTATATCGCCCATAAGGAGTTAGAGCCGCCCTTTCTTTGCCTTTTGGTGTCGGGCGGAAATACGGTAATTGCCGAGGTTGAAAGCTACACCAAATTCAAAATTTTAGGTGGCACCTTGGACGATGCCGCCGGCGAATGCTTTGACAAGGCGGCAAGGTTTATGGGACTCGGCTACCCCGGTGGGGTAACCCTTGATAAAATTGCGACAAAAGCTGATGAGCAAAAGTATCCGCTCCCCTTCCCAAAATCGGGCGGCGGGGCGTATGATTTCAGCTTTTCGGGACTTAAAACGGCGGTTATAAACCTTATTCACAACGCCCGCCAAAAGGGCGAGGAGATTGATGTTCCGGTGCTTGCCGCAACCCTTAGAAAACGGGTATGCGATATGCTGATAGCAAACACCATTAAGGCCGCCGAACAAACAGGATACAAAAAAATAGCCCTGTCGGGCGGAGTTTCCGCCAACAGCGAGCTTAGGAAAAGAATGGACGAGGAATGTAAAAAGCGCGGCTTTACCCTTTACTATCCGCCACTTCAGTACTGCGGTGACAACGCGGCTATGGTGGGGGTTCAAGGCTTTTACGAGTTTCAAAGCGGCAACGTTGCCGGTATGGAGCTTAACGCCGCGGCAACGCTGCCAATAGATTACAGATAGACGGTGATGTGTGTGTCAACAAGCAAAAGACTGCTGCTTATTGTCAATCCTTGTTCGGGCAAGGGAAAAATAAAATCCTTTCTGCTTAAGGTGGTTGAAATATTTTCGTCCGCCGATTACTTTGTTACGGTATACCCCACAAAAGCAAGCGGCGATGCCACCGCGAAGGTTGAAACCCTTCAAAACGGGCAGTATGACCTTTTTGTGGTCTGCGGGGGCGACGGCACCTTAAACGAGGTAATAACCGGCATGATGCGGGCGAAAATCGACTGTCCGGTCGGCTACATACCCTGCGGTACCCTTAACGAGTGGTCAAGCGGGCTTGGCATTTCGCGCTCCATCCCGCAGGCGGCCAAGGATATACTGACAGGCAAGGAGCTGCCGCTTGATATCGGCAGATTCGGGAATAGGTTCTTTGCCTATACCGCCTCCTTCGGCGCGTTTACCTCTGCCTCCTATTCGGCTCCGCAGGACATAAAAAACGTATTTGGTCAGGCAACATATTTTTTCGAAGGTCTAAAAAGCCTTGGCAGCATAAAGCCCCTGCACTTAAAATTCGAGGCCGAGGGCAGGGAAATTGAGGGCGATTTCCTTTTCGGTGCCGTTTCAAACTCCATGTCGGTAGGCGGAATTTTAAAGTTTGACGAAAACGCGGTAAAGCTGAACGACGGGCTTTTTGAGGTGCTGCTTATTAAAAATCCCAGCAACATATTAAAGCTCCAGCCCATGATAGACGGTATTTTAAGGCAGGAGCTTGACCGCGAGGGACTGGAATTTTTCCACACCGACCGCATTAAGGTTATCGACGAAAACCGAATTGACTGGACGCTGGACGGCGAACATGCCTTTGGCGAGGAAGTAACCGAAATTGAAAATATACACAACGGGATAAGGTTTATTGTCCCCGATAATGCGAACTAATCAAAAAAAGGAACGGAGAAAGTTATGTTTACAAGAGATATAGGAGTGGATTTGGGTACTGCCAATACGCTTGTCTGCCTTAAAGGCAAGGGAATAATAATGAGAGAGCCGTCGGTAGTGGCATACGATATGAGAAACGATGCCGTAAGGGCGGTGGGCAGTCAAGCCAAGGAAATGATAGGCAGAACGCCCGGCTCCATTGTCGCGGTGCGCCCTTTAAAGGACGGTGTTATTGCCGATTTTGACGTTACCGCCGCCATGCTTAAAAGATTTGTATGCGTTGCGATGAAGGGTTCGTTTTTTTCAAGGGTGAGAATGGTTATCTGTATCCCCGTCGGTGTTACCGAGGTTGAAAGTCGCGCCGTTTTCGATGCCGCCAAGCAGGCCGGCGCATCGGATATTGACCTTATCGAGGAGCCGATGGCGGCAGCCGTGGGAGCGGGGCTGCCCGTATGGGAAGCCGCCGGAAACATGGTGGTTGACGTGGGCGGCGGCACCAGCGAGGTTGCGGTCATCTCTCTTGGCGATATTGTAACCGCGCAGTCCATACGGGTTGCCGGCGACAATCTTGACGAGGCGATTATCAACTACGTGCGCCGCAAGCACAATTTGATAATAGGCGACCGCACGGCCGAACAGATAAAAATAGAAATCGGTTCGGCAAAGCCGTATGAAAACGAGCCGAGCATTGAAATAAAGGGACGAAACCAGGTGGACGGACTGCCCAAAAACGTGGTAATCACCGCCGCCGAGGTGCGTGCCGCCATGTCCGACCCGATTTATGAAATAATAGACACCATACGTTTGACCCTTGAAAAAACCCCGCCCGAGCTTGCGGCCGATATTATCGACCGCGGCATTACAATGACCGGCGGCGGAGCGTTGCTTCGCGGCTTTGCCGAACTGATTGCCGAAGAAACAGGCATTCCGGTGACGGTGGCTCCAAACCCGCTTGACTGCGTGGTTTTGGGAACCGCAAAGCGGCTTGATTCCAACAGCGGCTTTGAAAACTATGTATTCCGCAGGGGAAAACGGTTCAGATAAAACAGGCTTTTGCCTTTTGGGGGATTAAAATGCGTTTTTTCTTTCGTAGTAAACAATTCAAAATCATACTTGCGGTAACGCTGGCTCTTATAACCGTTTCGGTTACCTGTATTGTCGTGGGCGGCAAAATTGCCCCGCAGGCCGACCTTGCGGGAACGGTTATGGCACCCTTTCGCGCGGCCGCAACAAAGGTTTCCAACGGTTTTAAGGACGTTATTTCGGCCTTCAAAGACGGAAACCGTATGATGCTTGAAAACGCCGAGCTTGAAAGCCAGCTAAACGAGCTTAGAAGTCAGCTTGCCGACTATGAAAAGCTGACGGCCGAAAACAAGTTTTACAAGGATTACCTTGAAATAAAGGACAAGCATCCCGATTTTGAATTTACTCCGGCAACCCTTATTTCAAGGGATGAAAACGATGCATTTAAAGGCTTTACCATAAACAAGGGATCCCTTGACGGTATATCGGAACACGACCCCGTAATTACCGATGCGGGACTTGTGGGGTACATTTCCCAAGTGGGACTTTCGACTTCTAAAGTCATGACCATTTTAAGTCCCGATTTGACCCTCGGCGCGCTTGATAACCGCACCAGCGATTCGGGAATTGTCTACGGCGCGCTTGGCACCGCAAAGGAGGGGCTTACCGGCTTTTACAACCTGCCCCGCTCCTGCACCGTTGCCGTGGGCGACTATGTTATAACCTCCGGAGAAGGTATTTTTCCGTCGGGACTGCTTGTAGGCTCCATTCAGGATATAAGCAGCGAGAAATACAACACCTCCATTTACGCCACAATTAAGCCCTTTGCGGATTTGGATAATCTGCGTAATGTGATGGTTATAACCGACTTTGAAGGTCAGGGCGGACTAAAACCCGGGAAATAAGCCGCAAAATTTTTATGACCTTACGCTTATGTAGCGGTTTTGTATTTTACAATCACTTTTAAACTGAAATTCAGAAGACTTAAACGGGCGTTTGCCCGATCATGATAAAAAGGGGGTTTGTTCGGTGGTCAGCAAAAAGCACCATGCGGGAATTACGTTTCTTAACATTTTAATTTTCTTTACCGCAATATTAATGCATGGGAATTTTGAGTCTTTGCTTTACATTGAACAGTCCAAACCCTTTATTTTATTGGCGCTGCTGACAGCCTACTCGACCTATTCCAAATTCGGTTGGGCGGCCTTTGCAGGCGCCCTTTCGGGCGCGTTTGTAGACAGCACCGCCTCCGGCAGCTACTGCTTTAACACAATCGGGTTAATGCTTTTGGCGGCTTTGGTATGTCTTTTATCAAACAGCGTTTTCAACAAAAATTTAAAGGCGGCAGCAGTTCTTTGCTTTATTGTTTCTATGATATATTTCCTCACCCACTGGTTGATTTTAATAGCCTTTAAAACCAGTGCCGGCGACAATATCGAGTATCTTTTGCAAACGGCGCTGCCGAATTCTCTTTATACTACCGTTTTTATACTTCCCTTTTATTTTCTTTATAAGCACTGGAACAAGAAAAGAAACGAAAATTAATTTTACCCATGAGAGAAGGTGATGGTATGCCGTTTCAGAAAAAAAGCCAGACACAGCTTACCGTTTTATCTTTTATTTTAATACTTACGTTGATTCTTTTTTCCTTCAGGGTTTACCACCTGCAGGTAAACAGCAAGGAGTTTGACAATAAAAAAGACCGTGCGGCAACGGTGCTGACCACCGTTTTAAAGGCACCGCGCGGCGAAATTCTTGACTGTTACGGCAGACAAATCGCCATTAACCGCGACGGATATAACATAGTTTTCAACAAGGCTTATATAAAAGAAGGACTTAACGACGTTATCTTAACCCTTATAAACCTGCTTTCCTCAAAGGGTACGCCGTGGATTGACGAACTGCCGATAACAAAGACCCCTCCCTACCGGTTTACCGAAAACCAAAGCGATGTTGAAAAGCTTATAAAAAAACTTGAGCTTGCGCACTACGCAACGTCCGACAACTGTATTCAGGAAATGGTTTCGCGCTATGAGCTTGAAAAGTACTCCGAAGAGGACAGGCGCAAGATAATGGGTGTTCGCTACACCATGGACATTTCGGATTTTTCAATCTCATACCCTTATACCTTTGCCGAAGATATCCCAACAGAGCTTATGCGCAAAATTTCGGAATCCTCCTTCCTTTTAAGCGGCGTAACGGTTGATATTGTCCCCTTCAGGCAGTATCTTGACACCTCGCTTGCGGTAAACCTTATCGGAACCGTGGGGCCGATATACAAAGAGGATTGGGAGAAATACAAGAAAAAGGGCTATTCCTACAACGACAAGGTGGGAAAAAGCGGCGTTGAGGCATGGGCAGAAGATTATCTTCGCGGCACCGACGGGGAGATTACCTACCGCCTTGACACGCAGGGCAATATTATTTCAAAGGAAGTTACAAAAGAGCCGATTGCCGGAAAAACGGTAATGCTGACCCTTGACAAAAAGCTGCAGCGTGTGGCGCAGGATTCCTTGGAAAACACGGTAAAGGACTTAAAAAGTCAAGGCGGCACCGCCACTGCCGGCGCGGCGGTTGTGGTTGATATAAATTCGGGCAACGTGCTGTGCGCGGCAAATTACCCGACCTACGATTCGGCGAAGCTTGGAGAAAACTACAACAAGCTGGCCGCCGACCCGGCAAAGCCCCTTACCAACCGCGCTTTTCAGGGCGTTTACCCGATAGGCTCTACAATAAAGCCCGCCGTAGCCATCGCGGCGCTTGAAAACGGGCTTTACCACAAGGGTGAGAGTATATTCTGCAAGCGCACATACACATTTTTTGCCGATTATCGCCCCAACTGTATGCATTACCACGGCAATATGGTGCTGAAAAACGCCCTTTCAAAAAGCTGCAACTACTTCTTTTTCGAGCTTGGACGGCGTGTCGGGGCGCTTACCCTTACCGATTACTTCAAACAGTTCGGATTGGGTGTTAAAACAGGGGTAGAGGTGGACGATGCCGCAGGCATTTTATTGGAACCCAAAACCAACGGTTTCGGAGGCGACACCCTCCAAATTTCTATAGGACAGCTTAACGCCTTTACACCCTTACAGCTTGCAAACTACACCGCCACCCTCGCAAACGGCGGCACACATTATAAGGCGGGGCTTATAAGCCGTGTTGTATCCTACGATATGTCCGAAACCTACAAGAAATTCGAACCGCAAATCATAAACAAGGTTGAAATGAAGCAGGAAAATTTAAGCGCGGTAAAGGAAGGTATGCTTTCGGTTACGGAGGACGGTACCGGCCGAGCGACGCTTGGCAATTACCCTATTAAGGTGGGTGGAAAAACCGGTACCTCGCAGGTTACCGACAAGGCGGATCACAGCATATTTATCGCCTTTGCGCCTTTTGACAAGCCCGAAATCGCCATTTCGGTTGTGCTTGAGCACGGAAGCTCGGGTTATGCGGCCGGTTCGGTGGTCAGAAACATTCTTGACACCTACTTTTTTGCCGGCAACACCTCAGATGCCGAGCAGCTGCCCTTTAAGGTGCTTAATTAGCTACAACTTGCGCCGTTATGCGGTTTTTCGGCTCCCCCTTTTGTTGACAAAGGGTCTGATTTATGTTAGAATAAACAGCAAAGCAGGTGAAGAAAAATGGCCAAAGTTTTCGCAATCACCTCCGGAAAAGGCGGAGTGGGCAAATCCACCGTCGCAGTTGGTCTTGCGTTTGCCTTCGCAAGGCTGGGCGATAAGGTTTTGCTTGTCGATATGGACAGCGGGCTTCGCTGCCTTGACCTACTTTTAGGAATTGACGATACGGCGGTTTTAGACCTGTCCGACGTACTTGGCGGCACCGAAATTACCGAAGCGGCTTATGAGTGCAAGCTTGATAACCTCTACTTAATCCCCGCCTCGGCAAATGAGTCGGACATTGACCCCGAAAGGTTTGAAAACTTTGCGCAAAACGCCGCCGAACTTTACGACACCGTAATTTTCGACTTCCCTGCCGGACTTAACTTTTCGCTTTACTCGTGTTTGCCCAAAGAAACTCTGTTTTTGACGGTGGCGGTGCCCGACCCCGTATCGGTAAGGGATGCCGCGGCGGTCAGCAGCCGTCTTTATGAATTAAACCTTAAATCCCGTCTTATCATCAACCAATTTAATTTTTGGGACTGCAAAAGGTATAAACTCGGAAATATCGACCAGATTATTGATACATCCGCATTGCAGCTTGTGGGAATTGTTCCCAAAAGCGAGGAGCTTGCGCTCCTGTCAATTTCACATAAAATACATAAACGAGACGCTTCCATGAAGGCCTTTTCGCGGATTGCAAACAGGCTTTCGGGAAACAATATACGGCTTCCCAAACTAAAAAAAATATGAGAGGATCTTGGATATGACAATTGCATTAATCGCTCATGATGCAAAAAAAGAGCTTATGGTACAGTTTTGCATAGCATACTGCGGTATTTTAAGCCGCCACAACCTTGTTGCCACCGGCACCACCGGCAAAACCGTTGCCGAAGCGACCGGCCTTAACATCGTTTCCTTTTTAAGCGGCTCACAGGGCGGCGCCCAGCAGATTGCCTCGCGTATCGGATGTGATGAGATTGATCTTCTTTTAATATTCCGGGATCCGATAGGCGCCAAGCCGTCCGAGCCAGACGAGCAGGCACTTTTAAGACTTTGCGATGTTCATAACATCCCGGTTGCCACAAATATCGCCACCGCCGAAATGCTGATTCACGGCTTGGAGCGCGGCGATCTTGACTGGCGTGAAATTGTAAAGAACAAAAAATAAACCGGAGTTTTATGTATGTCTGAAATTAATCGTGCCGTAAAAGGAACTAATGATATTCTGCCCTTAGAGAGCCACAACTGGCAGTTTGTGGAGAGAAAAATGCTTGAAACAGCGGCTTTGTTCGGCTTTAAGGAAATCCGTGTCCCCGTTTTTGAGCACACGGAGGTTTTTTTGCGCAGTGTCGGCGACACGACCGACGTTGTCCAAAAGGAAATGTACACCTTCGACGATAAGGGCGGGCGGTCTATAACACTCCGCCCCGAGCTTACCGCCGGCGTTATAAGAAGCGTTATAGAGCATGGTCTTGTGAACGGCGCACTGCCTTTAAAGGTCTGCTATATCGGCGGCTGCTACCGCTATGAAAAGCCGCAGGCCGGCAGGCTTCGCGAGTTTCACCAGTTCGGCGTTGAATGTGTCGGCGCAGCGGCTCCCAATGCCGACGCGGAGGTTATAGCGCTGGCAAAACAGGTGCTTGACAGTATTGGTATTAAGAAAATATCACTTGAAATTAACTCTATCGGCTGTCCTGAATGTAGAAAGGAGTACCACAAGGCTCTGACCGAGTACTTCAGCGCGCAAGCAGACGAGCTTTGCGACACCTGCAAGGACAGGCTTACCCGCAACCCCATGCGTATACTTGACTGCAAATCCCCTGTCTGCTCCGAGATTGCAAGCAAAGCGCCGGTGGTGCTTGACTATCTGTGTCAACCCTGCCGCGAGCATTTTGAAGAGGTTAAAAAACACCTTTTGGCTCAAGGCATTGAATATAAAATAAACCCGCACATTGTCCGCGGGCTTGACTATTACACAAGAACCGTTTTCGAGTTTGTGTCGGGCGACATTGGCGCGCAGTCGACCGTCTGCGGCGGCGGCAGATACGACGGCCTTATTTCCCAAATGGGCGGCCCTGTGGTGCCGTCATTGGGTTTCGCCATGGGCATCGAGCGGCTTATGCTTGTTTTAAAAAACCAAAACGCACCTTTGCCCGAATCCGAAACGGCTGATATTTATATAGCCACATTAGGCCAAAAGGCTCAGCTTAAAGCGACCGAGCTTGCCGCGCTATTGCGAAAAGACGGCTTTAAAACCGAAACCGACATATGCGGCAGGGGCTTAAAGGCGCAAATGAAATTTGCCGGAAAAACCGGCGCCAAATACACCCTTGTTTTAGGGGACAATGAAATTGTAAAGGATACGGCAAACCTTAAAAACATGGAAACCGGAGAAGAAACGCCCGTGTCGCTTTCAAACCTTTCGGACGAGCTTTTTTCGGCCTTACATAACGCCGCGCTTGACAGTTTGACCGAATCAATTTCGAATCAATAATTCAAATGGGGATTTATATCCCCTACATTTTATTTTAAGAGGTGTCCTTGCTTGGAACTTGACAGAATGAACGGATTAAAACGCACCGCATATTGCGGTACACTCAGAAAAGAAAACGTCGGCAGCACGGTTACGGTCTGCGGCTGGGTTCAAAGACAGCGCGATTTGGGCGGTCTTATCTTTGTTGACCTGCGCGACCGCACGGGTATTGTTCAGCTTACCTTTGACGATACCACCGACAAGGCGATATTTGAAAAAGCCGCCGCCCTTCGCAGCGAGTATGTCATTATGGCTTCCGGCAAGGTGCGTGTCCGTTCATCAATAAACCCAGATATTCCAACCGGTGAAATCGAAATAGAGGTAACCGATTTAAGGGTTTTGGGGGTTTCTGAAACCCCGCCCTTTGAGATACTTGAAAATTCAGCCGCCAACGAGGAGCTGCGGCTTCGCTACCGCTACCTTGACCTTCGCCGTCCCGATATTCAAAAAAATATTCTGCTGCGGCACAAAATAACCAAAATTACTAAGGATTATTTCGACCAAAACGGTTTTATTGAAATCGAAACGCCGACCCTTATAAAATCCACCCCCGAAGGGGCAAGGGACTACCTTGTGCCTTCGCGCATACACAAGGGCAAATTCTTCGCCCTGCCCCAGTCCCCGCAACTATACAAGCAGCTTTTAATGCTTTCGGGCTTTGACCGCTATATGCAGATTGCCCGCTGCTATCGGGACGAGGATCTTCGTGCCGACCGCCAGCCGGAATTTACACAGGTTGACCTTGAAATGTCCTTTGTGGAAATGGAGGATATTTTTGAGATTGCCGAAGGCTATATGAAGCGGCTTTTCAAGGAAATTTTAGATGTGGATATCGCTACACCCCTGCCGAGGCTTACCTATTCGCAGGCCATAAACGATTACGGTACCGACAAGCCCGACACCCGTTTTGAAATGAAGATCCGCGATTTGTCGGACATTGTCGAAAATTGCGGTTTCGGGGTATTTGCCGATACCGTCAAAAACGGCGGCACGGTTAGAGCCATTACCGCCAAAAACGCGGCGGACATTTACACCCGCAAGGAAATCGACAAGCTGACCGAGGAAGCCAAAGGCATTGGCGCAAAGGGACTGGCCTTTATTCGCTGGAGCGAGGATACCCCGAACTGCTCCTTCGCGAAATTTATGACCGAGCAGGAAATGGCCGCCATACTTGAACGCACCGGCGCCGAAAAGGGCGACGTGGTGCTTATTGTGGCCGACAAAATGAATGTGGCGCTTTCGGTGCTCGGCGCTCTTCGCCTTACGGTCGCCAAACGGCTTTGTATTATCCCGAACACATATAACCTGCTTTGGATTACAGAATTTCCCTTCTTTGAGTACAACGAGGAAACCGGCAGCTGGGATGCCATGCACCACCCGTTTACCTCTCCACTGGACGAGTGTATTAAGTATCTTGACACCGCGCCCGAAAAGGTCTTTGCCAAGGCTTATGATCTGGTGCTTAACGGAACCGAGCTTTCAAGCGGCTCTATTCGCATTTCCGACCCGCAGCTTCAAAGAAAAATGTTCAAAGCTTTGGGGCTTTCTGACGAGGAGGCGCAGGAAAAATTCGGCTTTTTGGTGGATGCATACCGCTATGGCGCACCGCCCCACGGCGGAATGGGCATAGGGCTTGACCGCCTTGCCATGATTCTTTGCGGATGCGACTCGCTTCGCGACGTAATTGCCTTCCCGAAAATTTCCAACTCCGCGGAGCTTATGTCCGGCGCGCCCGACACGGTAAGCCCAACCCAGTTAAAGGAGCTTTGCATAGAAACTACTTGTCCCGAAAAATAAAAACCTAAAACCATAAAGTTAATTTTTGCAAAAATGTAGGGCGGCTTTATGCCGCCCTATTAAAAAATATAAAACTTTTGCCGTATTTATTTACCCGAAAAAATTTATTTTTATAACAAAATCAAAAAGTTTTAACTCCCCGTCCTTGTATTCAATGGCCGAGCGATACTCCCCGAAACCTATGAGACGAATATTTTCATAGGCCTTTTTTATGCCGAAAAATCCGAACAAAAGGCAGAAAACTATTACTGACGACAAATACCAGCTTCTGAAAAACAGTCTTGTTTTCGATTTTATTTTTGATTTCCCCTTTATGAAAGATTATTAAGCAGCTTTACAAGACAATCTCCGACCAGTTCGGCGGAATAAAGCGCCTCGTTCAGGGTGTTGGCATCGGTTCCGAACTCCAAAAGCATGGAGCCGGTTGTAAGGCTTTCATTATAGTTTTTGGGCATTAAGGAGAGCGGGCGGGCTAATGTGGGGTAGGTTTTCTCTATCTGCTGCTGAAGCCTTACGGCAAGCTTCAGGTTTTCCTCCCATTTAGGGAAATTTTTAACGCTGCCGCTTTGCGAGCCCATAACAAGCATTACCTGCGCCGCCTTTTTGCCGTTTATTTCGGTTACAAGCTTTACCTTATCGCTTTCCCCGCTTGAGACGGCGTCCCTATGTAAATCCAGCACAACCTTTATGCTTGGATATTTTTTCAGATAGGAATTTATGGTCTTTGCCGCACGCGAATAGCTTTCGGTGTACTTCGGGTAGTCGTGCTGCGTGGTGTCATGTATGGTTTTTATTCCGGCGGCGTTAAGCTTCGCGGCTACCACCTTTCCGATGGCCACCATGTTTTTTGTGTTGTCGGTTGTGCGGGGCTGGTCGTTTTCGGTGTAATAGTCCTTATCGTGCAGCATAAAACACTCGGTAGCGTGGGTGTGAAGAATTAAAACCTGCGGGTCGCTGTTTTTCTTTATTTTAAAATTAATTTTCCCGTTTAGCAGGTTTTTTATACTGATTTTCAAATCGGTGCTGTTTTTCATATAAATCTTGTCGTAGGATAGCGGTGCGGTATATGGTGTAATATAACGGGTGATGATTTTTCCCTTGACCGCACCGGCAGATACCGCTACGGCGCTGCTTTGCGAGCTTTCCGCTATTGGATTCGAGCTTTGGTTATTTTCCTTTGCGGGCGCGCTTGATTGGCTGCTTTCGGTTTTCGACTGGTTAGAAGACGAACCGGCACTTGATACGTTTTTGTCGGAAACCGGTACTTTATTGTTTGCGGGGATGGTTTTAACCCCCGAGGAAGACGGTTTTAAAAATAAAAAACCGGAATAAAAAATCATACAAAAACACAGCAGGTTGAGTATCACAATGCGAAAAATTCCGGCTTTCATTTTATTTCCTCCGTTTGGTTTTCTTATTAATTTTATGAGATTTCGGCTGTTGTTATTCGTTTTTCGGGAATATCCGTAAATATTCAAAAATTACTCAACTTTTTCGCGGTAAAAGTTGAAAAAAACTTAAATTTATGGTATACTTTAAAGGATTAAATTTGCTTTTTAGTAGCTTGTTAAAGGTGGTTTTCATAATGCCAATAAGTTCTATTGAGGACATTTGGAGTCTTGTTTGTGAAGAATGTAAGAAAATAATTACCGAAGTGGCTTTTAATTGTTTTATAGCCAATTTAAAACCCGTTTTGTTCAATTCTTCCGAGCTTGTGCTTTCCTGCAAGGAGGAGTATGAAAGAGGAATTATAGAACAAAACTATACCGATATTCTTCAAAGGGCAGCTAAATCCGCAATGGGGATTGACATAAAGGTAAAAATCGTTGTCGAGGATGCCGAGGAAAAAATTTTAAAGGCCGAGCAGTATTGTGACGGGCTTTCCTTCGAAGATTTTTTCACCTTCCAAAACTTCGTTGTGGGTTCAAACAACCGCTTTGCCCATGCGGCATCCTTGGCGGTTGCTGACAGTCCGGTGGTCATTCAAAACTACAACCCGCTGGTAATATATGGGCCGTCGGGTGTTGGAAAAACACATTTGATGCTGGCTATCAAGAACCACATGAAGAAGAAATTTCCGTATAAAAAAATTGAATATATTCGAAGCGAGGATTTTACAAACCAGCTTATCAAGGCGCTTCAGGAGGGTAAACTTGGGCTTGGTACCATTGAGGATTTTCGTAACAAATACCGCAACGTGGATGTTCTTTTGATTGACGATATCCATTTCATTGCCGGCAAGGAGCAAACGCAGGAGGAGTTCTTCAACACCTTCAATACATTAATCCAGAATAATAAGCAGATTGTCGTAACTGTTGATCGCCCGCCGAAGGAAATTAAAACGCTGGACAACCGTATACGATCCCGCCTTGAAGGCGGTCTGTTTGCCGATATTCTTGCCCCCGACTTTGAAACAAGGGTCGGAATTATTATGAAAAAGGCAGAGCAGAACAACATTGAAATTTCGGAATCCATCGCCTTTTATATTGCAGAGAACATAAAAATAAACACCCGTCAGCTCGAAGGGGTTGTAAAAAAGCTTAAAGCCTACATATCCATCCAAAAAAAGGTGCCCACAATCGCCGTGGTGCAGGGCTTTATTAAGGACATAATAAGCGACACTCAGCCCGAACCCATAAAGGTTGAGCGTATTATTGCCGAGGTTGCCCACACATACAACGTTTCCGAAAGTGATATTCTTTCCAACCGCAGAACGGCTGAGTTGGTGCTTGCCCGTCAGGTAGCCATGTACATTGCAAGGGAAACTACCGACCTTTCTTACAAGGCTATAGGCGAAGCATTTGGAAAAGACCATACTACGGTGCTTTACAATGTCAGCCGCATAGAGAAATTTTTAAAGGACAAGCCTTACCAGCGCGAGCTTGTGGAGGATATTATAAACAATTTAAGAAGCAATAACGACTCGGGCGGCTTTTAAAGTTATCCACACAACTCACCTTAATTAACCGGCAAGATATTAAACCCCCGGTGGATAAAAAATTACGCCTTGAATTTTCAAAAACTTATAAAAAAGATATCAACATCAAAAAACGGCTTGTCTGCTAAGCAAAAAAACTTATCCACCAAATTAACATCCCTTATTACTGCTGTTATTTTTTATATTTCTTTTAGGAGGAAAAATTATGATTTTCACCGTTGAGCGTGCTTCGTTTTTAGACGCTGTATCAAAACTTCAAAGGGTAGTAGGATCTAAAACCTCCATGCCTGTACTTGAAGGAATTTTAATATCTGCCGAGCAGGGTAAGGTAACCCTTGTTTCATACAACCTTGAAATGGGAATGAAAAAGGAAATATATGCAAGATGTGAAAAAGACGGGGATATTGTTCTTCCCGCGCGCCTTTTAGGTGATATATTAAGAAAGCTTGAAGGCAATCAGGTTGAGATTGAAACCGACGATAAATTAAACTGCCACATAAGAAGCGGAGAAGCCACCTTTGACATTGTGGGAATGGCAGCGGTTGATTTTCCCGAAATGCCCTCAGTTTCACAAAAAAATACCTTTTCGGTTGATGCTAAAATCCTTGCCGAAATGATACGGTCAACAATCTTTGCCGCCGCCACCACAGAAGGTATAAAGCCAATACTTACCGGCATTAATTTTTCGGTGGAGTATTCGGTTTTCCGTCTTGTCGCGATTGACGGATACCGTCTTGCCATCAGAAGCGAGAAAATTCAGAACGTTAATGACATCCAGTTCACC
>JBMNVM010000009.1:0-17810 GCA_050946805.1 Acutalibacteraceae bacterium
AGGGAATAAATAGTAAAAAAATCCGCTAAAGCAATCCTGCTTAAGCGGTTTTTAGTGTTTAGAAATTTTTCCATACTTTCTTGCGGGGGTTTTTATGAATAAGCTGTTAGCCAAAATAGCACGGGATGAAGCTGTAAAATTTTATCACGGCTTTGTTATGCACACAAAACCGAATTTTCAGGATTTAATTCGCCCCTTCGGCATATCCGAACAGCAGGCTGACAGAACATGGTGCGGCGCCTTTGTGCATTACTGCTGCAAAAAGGCGGGATTTAATCTCCCCGCAAAGCCTCCCGGCTCCTCCTTTGACTTTTTAAAGTGCTACGCTTGGGAGGACTGGGCGAAGGCAGATAAAAATATAGATTATTTCAAAGCCGGTAATAACGGATCAACACCCGAGATAGGCGATATTGTTTTATATGATAAGGTTTTTGATAACAGGGAAAATGACCATATCGGGATAATAGTAGACCTAAACGGCGATACAATTACGGCGGCAGAGGGGAATATAAACAATGTATCTGGCATAATAAGCCGGCAAATAGATCATCATATCCGTGCTTATATCCGTATTCCCGAAAACTATTCATACAAAGCTGATTAACAGTTTAAAATTTCACATAATAAAACAAACACCGACCTTAAAAGTAATTTTAGGGTCGTTTTTGTACCCTTTAATCCGTAGCCTTTAGGCGGTTATTTTGCTAAAAATCGGAAATAATAATAAAAACTGTTTCGGAGGCTATTATGAAGAGAAGAAGTGTCATCAGAATAATAAGCTACTGCTTTGCAATGACGATAGTTTCACTTGTATTTTTTATGAAGGCGGAAAACGACAAAAAGCGTTACGCCCTGCAAATTCAAAACAATTATTCCTATATGCTTGACGGGCTTGGCACCGCTGTCAACAATATTTCAACCATATTAAACAAGGCGCGCTTTGCCACAACCCCCGCGCAGGTAAGCACCATGGCGGCACAGCTTTTGACCGAGGCCGAAATTTCCAAAAGCTCGCTTTCGCAGTTGCCGGTCAGAAAAGAGCTTACCACCCTAAACCGATTTTTTTCGCAGGTCGGCAACTACGCAATGTCGGTTTCCAAAAATTTGATTTCAAACGGCGAAATTTCGGACAGCGAAACCGCAAATATTGAAGCCTTAAGCACTACGGCCAATAAGGTTGCCGAGATTGTCAACAATTCAATGGCAAACTACAACAACATCGAATATTGGGCGACATATCTTGAAAACGAGTTAAGCTCGGAAGTGTCGAGCGATAACCTTGACAGCTCGCTTTCGAATATCGAAGATGAGCTGAAAGACTATCCGACACTTATATACGACGGGCCGTATTCCGACCATATAATTGAAAAGGAGCCCGAGCTGCTAAAAGGTCTTACAAAGATAGATGAAAGGTCGGCCTTGCGGATTGCCGCCAGATGGGCGGAAACCGATGCCGATAATTTAAGCTTTGTCAGCAAAACGGCGGGGAAGATGCCCTGTTACCACTTTGCCGGAAACGGTATTGCGGTAAATATAACCGAAGCCGGCGGCTACACCTTTTTTATGCATAAGGAGCGCGAGACGGGCGAGATTATTTTAAGCTATGAACAGGTGCTTGATAAGGCAAAACGATACCTTGAACGAATGGGCATGACTGGTCTTGTTGAAACCTATTACGCTATGTCGGAAGGGGTATGCACCGTAAATTTCGCCTATCTTGACGGAAAAACAGTCTGTTACACCGATCTTGTCAAGGTGGGGGTAGCCATGGATAACGGTGAAATAGTCCTTTACGAGGCGGGCGGATATATTTCTAACCACAAAGGCCGCGCCTTTGAAACTCCCAAATACACAGAAGAGCAGGCAAGGGAATTAATAAGCAACAAGCTGACGGTCGAAAAGGTCGGGATGGCCTTGATCCCCACCAATGCGGTGGAGGAGACCAGATGCTATGAATTTACCTGCACTTCTGCAGACGGGCAGGATGTTATTGTATATATAAATACCGCCACCCTTGCAGAGGAGGAGATTCTCATCCTCTTGAAGAGCGACGGCGGAATATTAGTAAAATAAATTATAAACCGGTAATTTCGCTTCCGATTTTTTCAAGCAGCTGCAATTTCTCTTTTGCGGCTGCTTCTGTTTTTCCGACAGCCCCCAAATACAGCTTAATCTTGGGCTCGGTGCCGGAAGGACGAACGATAATGGAGCTTCTATCCTCAAAGGTTAGGGAAATAACATTGGATTTTGGAAGGGTTATGGCGGTCTCCAAGCCGGTTGTCAAATCCTTTGTTATTGAAGTTTTGTAGTCGCTAAACTTTGTAACCTTAAGTCCTTCTATTTCGGTATAATGAGTCTCACGGAGTCTTGTCATTGCCGCTTCTATTTTTGCCATGCCCGCTTGACCCTCGCAGGTAATGCTTTTTTGTAAGTTCAGATAGTAACCGAAACGGCGGTAAATGCCGTCAAGCACCTTTGCAAGGTTAAGACCTTGGCTTTTGTAGTAGCCCATCATTTCGCAAATAAGCATAGAGCCTATAACGGCATCCTTGTCGCGGGCGTAGCTGCCAGCCAAATAACCGTAGCTTTCCTCAAAGCCGAAGACATAACGGTGCTCCTCGCCCTTGTTTGCAAGCAGGGTAATCTGTTCGCCTATAAATTTAAAGCCGGTAAGCACGTTTATAAGCTCGCAGCCGTAATGGTCGGCGATTTTTTGGCAAAGCTCGGTAGAAACAATGGTCTTTACGGCGACCGGGCGCTCGGGCAATGTGCCGTTTGCGGTGCGGCGCTCAAGTATGAAATTTAAAAGCAGGGCGCCGACGTCGTTGCCGCTAAAGAGCCTATACTGGTCGCCGACCTTGACCGCAATACCGACACGGTCGCTGTCGGGGTCGGTGGCAAGCAGTAAATCCGGATTGGTTTTTTCGGCAAGTTTTAGCGCACACTCAAAGGCCTGCTTAATCTCGGGGTTGGGGTAGGGCGCGGTCGGGAAGTTGCCGTCGGGGTGCTCCTGTTCGGGGACAACCGTAACGTCAGTAATGCCAATTCTTTTTAAAATCTCGCGAACAGGCTTATTACCCGCGCCGTTTAAAGGTGTATAGACAACCTTAAGCTGTGATAAATCCGCGTTAGGCTCTATTCGCTGCGCCAATACGCTTTGAAGATAATCTTCGATTACGTCATCGCCTATATACTCTATTTTGCCGCTTTTTATCGCATCGTCAAAATCGCAGTACTTAACCCCGTCAAAAATATCTACGCTTTGCATAATTTTAAGCACATAATCTGCTGCTTCGGGGCCTAACTGGGAACCGTCCGGCCCGTAGGCCTTGTAGCCGTTGTACTTTGCGGGATTGTGGCTTGCGGTAACCACAACGCCGGCATCACATTTAAGCCTTCTGACCGCGAAGGAAAGCATAGGGGTGGGGGTAAGTTCGCGGAAGATATACACCTTAATGCCGTTGGCTGCAAAAATTCTTGCGGCGGTTTTCGCAAACAGGGTTGATTTTATGCGGCTGTCATAAGCTATGGCTATGCTGCCGTTTTGGGTTACGGAGTTTACATATGCCGCCAAGCCTTGTGATGCCTGACCGACGGTATATACGTTCATGCGGTTGGTGCCGGCTCCTATAACCCCCCGAAGTCCGGCGGTACCGAACTCCAAATCCTTATAGAAAGCATCGGATATAAGCTCGTCATTTCCGCGCATACTATTCAGTTCGTAAATAAGGTCGGGATCCATTACCGCCTTTTCACACCAGAGTTGATATTTTTCGTTTATCATTGCAAAGCCTCCTTAAGATTTCCGAAGCTGACCTCGCAGCCGATTGTCTGCTGACACTGTTTCAAACCGTCAAAGACAATGGCCTTGGTGCGTTCGTAGGATTTTGCCGCTTTTGCCGCGGCTGTCGAATTAAGACCGAATTTAGAAGTTCCGTCATTCGGATCTTCAAGCGGGTAGATGGTATATTGATACCCGCTGCCGCCGGGGTATTTGTTGACCCATGTGGGTATTAAGGACAGGCTGTCAAGAATTACCCCGTCTTTTGTTTTTCTTAAAGTAAAGCCGAACAGCACGCCGTCCTCGGTGTGGCCGGTGGGACAACTGTCCATCAGCTCTTGGCGCTGGTTTGAAATCGCGTTGCCGGTCGAGTAAAGGCAGACGGTGGTGTTCTGGCCGTCTTCCGAATGGATTACCTCAATCGGCTGCACAACGTGCGGGTGGCTGCCTATAATCATATCAACTCCCATATTGGAAAGCTGCTGGGCGATTGATTTTTGGTGGGTGTTGGGGGTTGTTTGATACTCGTTGCCCCAGTGCATATAAAATACAATATACTCCGCGCCCTTTTGCTTCATTTCGGTTATTATGGAGCGCGCTTCCTCATAAAATTTTTCAATTTCGGTGTAGCAAAAGGTGTTTATAAGCGGATTGGCCTCGGCACTTATTATATTGCCGTTTATATACTTTCTTCCCGCCATTGCGTTTTGGGGCTTTACTTCATATGTGTAGTTTGCGATTCCGATATTAATATTATTTATTTTTTTCGTAATATATGTGGGTTCGTCTGTGGTTTCTCTTGTGCCGGTGTATTCAATGCTTTTTTGCTTTAAAACCTGTAATGTGCGCTTTAGGCCGAAAAGGCCGGTGTCATAACAATGGTTGTTTGCCGTAATCAGCAAATTAAGGCCGGAAGACTTTATTACATCTGCCAGACTGTCCGGCGTGTTGAAGGCGGGATAACCGGAAAAGGCTCCCGACTCCCTGCCGCCAAAGGTAACTTCAAGATTGGCGACACTTAAATCAGCCTTTTGGAAATAGGGGGCAACTTCCTTAAAAAATGCGCTAAAGTCATATTCGCCGGTACCCTTAACCAAAGCCCCGTCAAGCTGGGTGCTGTGCACCATTATGTCTCCGGTACTCAATACCGTTGCGGTGGTTTCCTTGAATTCGACCTTGCTGCTGTTTATATTCGAACCCTGCGAAGCGGTTTTCGATGAGGTTTCACCGCTACCGCCGAGGTTTGAAAAAATCGTATAGCCTATAAGCGAAAAAAGTCCTATTATTACGGTCAATAAGCACAAGAATAAAATACGCCTTCTTCTGCGTATTTTCTGACGTCTGGTTCTTCTGTTGTCCATTATTTTTCTCCCGAATTAGTCTTGTAATATAAATTATTTTTCATTTTATGTTTTTTATAATACATTAAAATCAGGGAAAAATCAACAAAAAAGAAACGAGGCCGTCAGAGACAGTCCCGTTTCAGACAAATTAATATTCAAGCCTTCTTAAAATTTCTTTGTTCTGGGAGATTATATGACCGGTACCGTAAATAAGGAACAGAAGTATCAAAGAGACCGCGGCGCCGACCAGTAAAACCGCTGCCGACACAAGCAGGAATGCCTTGTCAAGCAAAAATAGTATGGCCGCCAAGCCGACGAATATAACGAAAACGGCTATTGCCACGATAAAAGCAATGACTTTTATAACCTTGTCAATATTTTTATAGGCGCCGTTGGCATAAACATCGGTAGCCTTTTTAACCTTTTTTGCGGCGCGCGTTATCGGTTTTTGGGAGTGCGAACTGATATCTTCAAAAACCAAATCTTCATATCCGTTGTTATCCAAATCAGATTTCCCCCTTCAAAAGTTATATCCTTTTAACACCAAGAACAACATTCTCCCCGTTGATGTCCCATTCTTTTACATAACCGTCGGTTATGCCGGTTTCAAGGGCGTCCGCAAGGGTATCGCCGGCGATATCGCTCTTGTTATCTTTAGCGATTTGTTCAATCTTTTGGTTGCCGTCAACAAAGATTACTATATGGTCGGTAACATTAAAGCCGGCTTCCTTGCGCATGGTCTGGAGCTTGCTTACAAGCTCTCTTACAAAGCCTTCAATAATCAGCTCTTCGGTCAGCTTTGTGTCAATCGAGACGGTAATTCCGCGGTCGGTTACGGTGTAGAAGCCTTCTTTCTGCTGTGCTTCGATAAGCAGGTCTTCGGCGGATAACGAAATTTCGCCGGTCGAAATATGAAGCTTCAGTTCACCGTTTGCATCAAGCTCACGCTTTGCGGCCGAACCGTCAAGCGAGGATAGGGCATTCCTTATTTCTCCCAAATACTTGCCGTATTTCGGGCCTAAGGTCTTAAGCTGCGGCTTGAAGCTGTAGGTTACAAAATCGTCAACCTCGTCTGTAAATATTACCTTTTTAATGTTAAGCTCGTCTCGAATAATGCCGGCAAAAAACTCTTCAACCTCACCGTCAAGTTTAACATACATAACCGAAAGAGGCTGTCGATTTTTGCGGGAAGAACCGTTTCTTGCGGCGCGCCCCAAAACGACAATTTCAAGCACTTTGTCCATCTGTTCTTCAAGGTGCGGGTCGATAAGCGACTCATCAACAGCGGGGAAGTCGCACAGATGTATGCTTTCCGGCGCGTTTTTGTCAACATTTCGTACCAAATTCTGATAAATGTTTTCCGCCATGAAGGGGATCATGGGCGCGGCGGCCTTGGCGGTGGTAACAAGGGCGGTGTAAAGTGTGAGATATGCCGCAATCTTGTCATCGGTCATACCCTGTACCCAGTAACGCTCACGGCCTCTTCTTACATACCAGTTGCTCATCTCGTCAACAAAATCCTGCAAAGCGCGCGCGGCTTCGGGGATACGGTAGTTTTCAAGATTTTCGTCTACCGTCTTTACCATTGTGTTAAGGCGAGATAAGAGCCACTTATCCATAACGGTAAGCGGATAATCCTTTAGGTTATATTTTGTTGGGTCAAACTTGTCAATATTGGCATAAAGCACATAAAATGCATAGGTGTTCCAAAGGGTTCCCATAAACTTGCGCTGACCCTCAATTACCGCCTTATCGTGGAAGCGGTTGGGCAGCCACGGCGCAGAGTTTGTGTAGAAATACCAGCGTATGGCATCCGCCCCGAATTTTTCGAGCGCTTCAAAGGGATCTACCGCATTGCCCTTGGATTTACTCATTTTCTGGCCGTTTTCATCCTGTACATGGCCCAATACTATAACATTTTTAAAGGGCGCCTTGTTGAAAATCAAGGTGGATATTGCAAGCAGGGAATAGAACCAGCCTCTTGTCTGGTCAACCGCTTCGGAAATGAAGTCGGCCGGGAACTCGGCTTCAAACAGCTCCTTGTTTTCAAAGGGGTAATGGTGCTGGGCAAAGGGCATGGAGCCGGAGTCAAACCAGCAGTCAATAACCTCCGGAACGCGATGCATATCCTTGCCGCATTCGGGGCATTTAATGGTTACCGCGTCAATGAAGGGGCGGTGAAGCTCGATATCATCAGGACAGTTGTCCGACATCTCTTTAAGCTCGGCAATGCTGCCTATCGAATGTATATGACCGCACTCGCAGGTCCAGATGTTAAGCGGAGTTCCCCAATAACGGTTGCGGGAAATGCCCCAGTCCTGGACATTTTTAAGCCAGTCGCCAAAACGGCCTTTGCCAATGCTTTCGGGAATCCAGTTTATGGTGTTGTTGTTGGCGATCAAATCGTCCTTGACGGCGGTCATCTTTATAAACCATGACTCCCTTGCGTAATAGATGAGGGGCGTATCGCAACGCCAGCAGAAGGGATAGTCATGCTCAAATTTGGGCGCATCAAACAAAAGACCTTTATTTTCAAGGTCGGCCAAAATCTTCGGGTCGGCGTCTTTTACGAACATTCCGACATATGGGGTTTCTTCTGTCAGTTCACCCTTACCGTCAACAAACTGAACAAAGGGCAGGTCATACTTTCTGCCGATTTTCGAGTCATCCTCACCGAAAGCGGGGGCAGTATGTACTATGCCCGTACCATCGGTCATGGTAACATAACTGTCGCAGGTGATGTAATGCGCCTTTTTCTTTTGCCTTTCGCATACAGGCTTTACAAAATCAAAAAGCGGCTCGTATTCTTTATATTCAAGGTCGGCACCTTTAAATTCCTCAAGAATTTCATAGGGCAGGGTATCATCGGTTTTAAGCTTTGCGAATACCTTGTCCAAAAGCGGCTTTGCCATATAATAGGTAAGCCCGTCGTTTGCCTTGACCTTGCAGTAGGTTTCGTCAGGATTAACGCAGAGGGCGACATTGGAGGGCAGTGTCCACGGGGTTGTCGTCCAAGCGAGGAAATACGCCTCCTCATTCGCAACCTTAAAGCGGACAACGGCGCTGCGCTCTTTTACGTTTTTATAGCCCTGCGCCACCTCGTGGGACGACAGCGGGGTTCCGCATCTCGGGCAATACGGCACGATTTTAAAGCCTTTGTATAAAAGGCCCTTTTCGAAAATCTGCTTTAACGCCCACCATTCGGACTCAATAAAATCATTGTGATAGGTAACATACGGATTATCCATATCCGCCCAGAAGCCGACGGTTTTGGAGAAATCCTCCCACATTCCCTTATATTTCCAAACACTTTCCTTGCAGTGCGCAATAAAGGGTTCAAGCCCGTATTCTTCTATCTGTTCCTTACCGTCCAAACCTAAAAGCTTTTCAACCTCAAGCTCTACGGGAAGGCCATGTGTGTCCCAGCCGGCTTTTCTCGGAACCATATAACCCTTCATGGTTCTGTAACGGGGGATCATATCCTTTATAACACGGGTCAAAACATGACCGATGTGTGGTTTGCCGTTGGCGGTCGGGGGACCGTCATAAAAAACGTAAGGCTCGCCTTTTGCCCTTGATTCGATACTTTTTTCGAATATTTTGGATTCTTCCCAAAATTTTTCAATCTTTTTTTCTTCTTTTACAAAATTCAGATTAGGTGAGATGCTGTCGTACACCAGTGGATTCTCCTTTCGAAAACCAAAAGCACCCAAACCCAAAGGTCAGGCGCTCTATTTAAGACCGATGTAAAATTTAATCAGTCCTGATATTACTCTTTATTGGTGGGGATTTGCTGCTTTAACGCGGCTCTTGTCTTGCGGATTTCGGCCAAGTTTGCGGTAAGACCTTCGTCCGCGCGGCGCATGAGGTCATCAACAAAATCCTGAGCCGCCTTGCGCATTTCACGGCTTTTAGCCTGTGCTACGGAAATGATTTCGGCAGCCTTTGCCTGAGCCAACTTAACAATTTCCTCCTGCGCGACCATGGCCTTTGCCTTTTCCTCGGCATTGCGGATAATCCCGTCAGCCTCGCGCTTTGCGTTTGTAATAATATCAGCACGGTCGGCAACAATGCCTTTTGCCTGCTTTATTTCAGCGGGGATATTAAGACGAATATCGTCAACAACGGCACGAAGCCTTTCAATATCAACAACGGTTTTTTTGCCCGGGATTTTAAACCCGCTATCCAGAACCTCATCAAATTGTTCCAATAATTCATCAAGTGTCATTTTTTCCATCCTCCGTAAGTCCGTTGTATTCGGTACATTATTTTTTGGGATTTATCCTATCTATAATATCCTGTTTTATAATATCCGGCACGAAACTGCTGATGTCCCCGCCATGAGAGGCGATAAGCTTAACCATGCTGGAGCTTAGATACATGTTTTGTGTCGCGGTGGTTAAAAACAGGGTTTCAACGTTGGGATTAAGCTTTTTGTTTGTAAGAGCCATCTGAAATTCATACTCAAAATCGGACATTGCCCTAAGACCCTTAATAATAGCCCGGGCGCCCTTTTGTGCGGCGTAATCTGCAAGCAGACCGCCAAAATGCTCAACCTCCACATTGGGAAGGTCGGCCACACATTTTTTTATCATGGCCACACGTTCTTCGGCCGTAAAAGAGCATTTTTTTGAAGAATTGTCCGCAACAACCACTATGACCTTATTAAACATAGACGCTGCCCGCGTAATTATGTCCAAATGACCGAAGGTGACGGGATCGAAACTTCCGGGACATATTGCTAATATATCGTCAGTCATTTAGGTTCTCCTTTTTCTTATACATCGAAACAAGTACCCTGCCGTAGCGATAGGTGCGCTCAAGCTGAAAGTCGCCGATAATCGGTTCAAGGGTTACTTCCGGCGGGTGTTCGCAAATAATCGTGCCGTAATCACTCATTAGCGGGGCAACAGCCTTGACGGCCGACAAAAGAATACCGGCGGAGTAAGGCGGGTCGAGAAAAGCGTAATCGAATGTGTCGCGGCAGGTGGCGCAAAAGGAAGAGTAATCCGACTGAAGTACCCTTGACTTGCTTTGAAGGCCGCAGGCTTCAATGTTGCTTTTAACGGCTTTTAAGGATTCCTTTGAAGAATCCACAAAAACGGCAAATTCGGCTCCGCGGCTTAACGCCTCGATACCAAGCTGACCGGAACCCGCAAACAAATCCAGGATACGGCGGCCTTCAATATCAAATTGAATAGCGCTGAAAATTCCTTCCTTTACCCTGTCAGGTGTCGGCCGTACGTCGTACCCTTCGGGAGCGATTAACCGCCTGTTCTTTAAAAAACCCGTTATTACTCGCATGGCAACTCCAATTTTCGCTTTAATAAAATAGTATGATACATATTACATTATCACATTAAAGTATATGGTTTGTCAATAGTTTTTTTAAATTACAGCCCATTATCTGAAGGTTTCGCTTCTTCTGGAGGTTGTTTGGGCGGTGATGTCATCTTTAATGGGATTTACGTAAATTTCCACCAAAATATCGGTGCTGACAGTATCACCGTATTTCGGAAACTGCTCGAGTACCACGCCGGGCTCCCTGTCCTCGTCATATTTTTCATATACCTTGATGTTTTCATATAAAAAGCCCTGTTTTAAAAGCTCCATCTTTGCGCTTGTTTCGTCAAGACCGATAAGGTTTGCAATTTTAATCTCTTTAGGACCTAAGCTTATAATAAGTTCGATTTTGGTATCCCTTAAAACCTCGGTTCCGGGTTTTACCGATTGCCCGCAGACCGTACCTTTCGGACAGGTGCTTGAAAATTCCTTATCTTTTATTACGAACTCAAACATTTCAAGCTCGGGATCCTTTTCTATTTCGGAATAGTATCTGGACTGCAAATCCGGTACTTTATATAGCTTGTCGGGCAGTTCGGCACCGCTTTCAACCTCGCCTAATGATGCGACCTGCGGCGCGGAGATGGAACCGGCTCCGTTTGAGGAAAGGTCGGTATTTTTGTTGAAAACAACATCCTTAAATACGGTAAAAATGAGAATAAGAGCAATAGCCAAAAATACAAACACGGTGCAAAGCGCGGAAATTAACGCATACTTTGCCGAGCTGCTTTTCTTTTTGGGCTGAACCTCTTTTGGAGCAGGTTTCGGGGCTGGGGCTTTTTCGGCAATTTCCCCGTAAACCAGTTCGTTTTTAAAAATTTCAATGTTCTTTGTGCGGTTCTGCGGCAGAACCTGAAGTCCGTTGGCAAGTGCCGCCAAAACCTGACGCGGCAATTCTTCGACAAATTTCGCAGGAATGGTCATAACATCGTTGTGAATTCGCTGCGAAGCATCCGGAGGAACCGTTCCGATAAGCACCCTGAAAAGTGTTGCGCAAAGTCCGTACACGTCGGTATAAGTATCGACGTGCATATCAATAAATCCGTATTGTTCACAGGCGGCAAAGCCGGTGTAAATTTTAAAATTTAACTCACTGTCGGTATGGCGAAGCTTCTTTATGCAGTATTCACTGACCCGCAGCTTACCGTCCCGCCCGACGATTATGGTGTCGGTCGAGATGCCGCCGTGGATATAGCCGAGTTCGTTCATGCCGCCAACGGTGTCAATGACTGGCAGAAAGAGCGGTCTTGCCTGCTCCCATTTAAGGGTGCCGCCGTTTTTGTCCAAAAATTCACCGAGAGTTATGCCGGAGACGTATTCTTTTATGGCGTATGCCGTTCCGTTTTCTTCGAAAATATCGTAAACCTGAATAAGGGCGGGCAAAGCGGAAGACATAATGGTACGGTTAATGTCAATAAACTCAAGCAATCCTTCGTTAAAGGTATATTTGCCGCCTTCGGCTATTGCTACCGTCTTGTCGGGATTGCGGACGGCAAAACCGGTCGGGAAATACTCCTTTACAAGCACTCTTGCTTTTTGATCATCGTCCCAGCCGATGTAGGTTACCCCCTCACCGTCAGAATATAATGCCTTACCCAAGTAGTAGCGGTTTTGAATAACGGATTTTGCGGGCAGAAAATCGGCGGGGTTTTTTGTGTCGGCATCAAACCCGCATATGGGGCAGATTTTTTCGCCGCCGTTGTCACTCATGCACCCTAAGCATAATCCTTCGGTATTCATCATAAAAAGTCCTCCGATATTAAAGGTTATATCGATTTATATTTTATATTTTATCATAGCTGTCAAGCTGTTGCTGTTTTGGACTGTATTTAAGGGATTGGCAAGATTTTTTTAAATACGCAGGTGTGGTGCTCGGTTATTACGCGATCCTCATGCAGCGAGCCGAAATACCAGTGCTTAAATTGGCAGGAGCGGCCGATTTCTTCAAAGTAGCCGTTTAACTTGTTTACACGGTCATTGTCGCCCCGGCGAAGCAGAATGGCGCTTTTTACAAGGGAGGGCGGTTCGTGGGTTATAATATAGTCCACCTTGCAGCCGACCTCGTCAAGCTTTTTAGCACCCTCGGCCATTTCGGCAGGGGTCGGTTCCTCCTCGCGCCACCACAGGCCGTTTTCAAGCCGCATATCCTTGTCGGTGCTTTCTCCGCCGCCGAAGGTGAAAAAGCTTTTGCCTTCGATATGGAATATCTGCCCGCGCATAAGGTGTATCAAATTCCCCTTTATTCTGTGAACCATTCCGCCGTGCCAGTAGGTAACCCGCGCGCGGTTGATTGTGGTCATATTGTCATGCGTGCCGTCAACAAAAGCAGTTACAAAACGCCTTGTGGCAAGAAAATCGATTACCTGTTTTTCGGTTTTGGAACCGTCAAAAATATATCCGAAATCCCCGCAAACTATCAGCACATCTCCGGCTTTAAGCCTTCTAAAGCTTCGCTCGTAAAGCCGTTCAAGGCAGCCGTGCATATCTCCGGTTACGTATACCGTAATTCTCACCACACTTATAATGAAATTTTGACTTTTATTTTAAAGGTTTTTGTGTTAATATAAATATAATAGCAAAGTAGTATGTTATTATAACATATTTGCGGGGAGATTTCTATGGGGAAAAGAATATTTTCGTTTGTTTTTGCGTTTTTTTTAATTATATCGTTATTTGTACCGATTAATGCTTCGGCATATGCGGTAACGGGTTTTGAAATTACGGCAAAGGCAGGCATGCTTGTTTCCCTTGATACAGGTGAAATGCTTTACAGTAATAATATAGATAAAAAGGTATATCCTGCCTCAATCACCAAAATTATGACCAGCATTTTAATGCTTGAGGATGAAAAATTCAATCCGGATGCCAAGGTTACCATGACCAAAAGTGTGCTTAACAAAATTTTGGGGACAGGCAGTTCGGTTTCCAACCTGAAGGCAGGGGAGGAGATCACCCAACGGGATTTGCTTTATATGGTGCTTATGTCCTCCTTTGGTGATACGGCCTATCTCGCGGCCGAGTATTATGCCGGAAGCATTGAAGCCTTTGTGCAGAGAATGAATGAGAAGGCGCAGGAGCTGAATTTAAAAAATACCCACTACACAAACCCTATCGGCCTTCACGATGAACAAAACTATACAACGGTGCGGGATATCTACACCCTTACCGTATACGCCCTTCAAAATAAACTGTTCAGCGAGGTTTGCTCGGCATCGCGCTACAAGGTTGGAGCCACCAATATGTCGCCCGAGCGCACAATTTCCACAACCATATTTTTGCAAGACACAACCACCAATTATTATTACCAGTTCGCAAAGGGCGTAAAGACGGGTTATACCGACGAGGCCGGCAGATGCCTTGTCAGTACCGCTTCATACAACGGGTATAATTATATGTGCATACTTATGGGCTGCCCTCCAAAGGCGGACAGGCGTTATGAGTTTGTGGACAGCATAAACCTCTACCGCTGGGCGTTCAACAATTTTGCTTTCAGGGAGATTGCCAAATCAAACGAGCCGGTTTGCGAAATACCTGTAAGGCTTTCAATGGAGACCGATTTCGTCCCTCTCTATTTTAAAAAGCCCTTTGTTTCAATTTTGCCCAAGGATGCCGACGATTCCACAATAGTAATAGAACCGCATTTAAATAGCGATAGTGTTGATGCTCCCGTGAAAAAAGGGGAGGTTTTAGGAACGGCAGATGTAATTTTCGCCGAACAGGTAATCGGAACGGTTGACCTTGTGGCGGGGCGGGATGTTAAATCCAGTACGCTTTTGATCGCGGTGGATTTTGTAAAAAGAATTTTAAGCTCGGTCTACATGAAGTTGATATATGCCCTGATTGCCGTTATTGTTCTGGTTTTTATTATACTTTGCATAAGGCTGAATTACTCAAGGGCAAATAAACGCAAGGTGCGTTATATACCCTATAAAGAGAAATCAAACAAAGGCTATGACAGATAGGATAAGACGTGGTTCCGTTGCGGCGGAGCCGCTCTTTTTCTTAAAGCGGCCGGCGCGTTAAAACATTATTGCTATTTACAAAAACTTTGAAGCTGTGCTATAATACAAACATAATACCAAACGCAAAGCGTTTGGTATCCACGCGAAGCGTGTTCGCCCGAAAACGGGCGGAAGGTTTGTATTACAGATGAACGGCCCGCGCGAAGCGCGGAAAGTGAATGATTTGCAAAACCACAGGTTTTGCCGCCGGTTCATAAAAATATAATAGCAAAAAACACAAGGCAGGATGATTGCCTGTGTAATGAATATATCATAAATGCGGCTGCGCTCCAACAATTAAGGGGTTTGCGCCGTTTGCAAATAATACGGGAGGAAAAGATGGATTACTACATAAATCCTCAAATACTTACAGCGGTCTTTACCGTTCCGACCGCCGTTGTGGATCGTTATTTTAAATTGGCAAAAGCCGAGCATATAAAAATTCTGCTTTATGTATTAAGGCACATGACCGACGACTTGACCGATTCGGCGATATCCGATGCCTGCGGGGTTAGCGAATACGAGGTAAAGGAAGCCCTGCTTTATTGGTCGGATGCCGGATTGCTGCTGCCCAAAACCGAGCCGCCAAAACCTGAAAAAAAGGACAAACCAATGGTTGAGCGGGTCGTAAAGCCCTCAAGAAGCGACGTGATAAACCGGGCGCTTACAGATGAAAATTTCAGATGGCTATTAAATCAAGCCGAAATAAAGTTCGGCCGCATGCTTAAGGAAAGTGAAAAAATTTCATTCCTTTGGCTTTACGAGGATATGGGGATAAAGTCCTCGCTGATACTTCTAATAATTCAGCATGCTTTGGAGAGAAATCGGGCGAATATCGGCTATATTGAATCGGTCGCACTGTCTTGGAAGGACAAGGGAATTAACGATGTTGTCGCCGCCGATGATGAGCTTAGGAAAATGGCCCTGAAAGATGTGGCGTGGAATACGGTATCCTCCGCGTTCGGGCTTGAGCGCCGGCAGCCCAGCGCCAAAGAGGCCGAGCTTTCCGAAAAGTGGATAAACGAATGGAATATTTCAAAAGAAATGCTGACTTTGGCCTATGACGAGTGCATAAACCGAAAATCAAAATTCTCCTTTTCATATGTTGCCAAAATCATTGAAAGCTGGCACAAAAAGGGCTATAAAGCGCCGGAAGATATTGAAGAAAACACCAAAAAACGGAAAGAGAAAAATGATTTTGCATCTTACGATATTGATTTGTACGAAAAAATGCTGAATTCGAAGGACTGAAAAAGTAATGGTATCAAAAGAGTTTACATATAAAAAGGCTTTTGAAAGAAAGCGCCTTGCCGTTAAGGAGAGAGACCTTAACAGGGAGGTTATGCTTTCTGCTGCCTACACAAGCCAACCCCGCCTTGCCGAGATTGACGACAGCTTAAAAGAGCTGGGTGCGAGGCTTGCTCTCACAGTCCTTTCGGGAGATAAAGAGAAGGTAGAATACATAAAGGCGGAGTGTAAGAAGCTGTCCCTTGAAAAGGAAACGCTTCTAAAGAAGGCCATGGTACCGCCGGAAAGCTTCTTTTGTGATTTGTGCAAGGATACGGGGTATGTAAGGGGCAAAATCTGCAACTGCATAAAGCGGGAGGCCGCCAAGGTCATGGTGGAGGAGCTTTCGCGCGAAATGCCCTTGAGTGACTGCCGTTTTGATAATTTCGATTTAAAATATTACTCGGATAAAACCGACTCGGAGGGGAATAATCCCAGAAGACGGATGACCTCCATTTTCAAACTGTGCCGTGAGTACGTCATGACCTTTTCGCCCGAAACCTCAAAAAATTTGCTTTTTACGGGCAGCGCGGGGCTTGGAAAAACCCATCTTACCTTGGCTATTGTATCGGGTGTTATTGAAAAAGGGTATTTCCCCATCTACGGCTCGGCCGAAAATCTTTTTTCGGCAATAGAGTATGAAAAATTTTCGGGCGAGGGTAGGGACAGCTACGACACAATGCTTTGCTGTGACCTTTTGGTCATTGACGATTTGGGAGCGGAAATGACAACCTCCTTTACAAAGTCGGTTTTGTATAATCTTGTGAACACACGGCTTTTAACCAAAAGGCCGACAATTATAAACACAAATCTTACAATGCGGGAAATCGAAGAGCGCTATTCCCCGCGGATTTCCTCGCGGCTTATCGGGAATTATGATGCCAACAAATTTTTGGGAAATGATATTCGGCAACAAAAATTATTAAGAAAATAGCAAAAAGAGTGAAAGAATGTCTGTAAGAAAATATAATGCTGGAATATATGATGTTGCGGTCATTGGCGGAGGACACGCCGGAATAGAAGCGGCGCTGGCTCCGGCAAGACTTGGCTGCAAAACGATAATGTTTACGGTAAGCCTTGACTGGATTGGCAATATGCCCTGCAACCCGTCAATCGGCGGTACCGCGAAGGGACACTTGGTGCGGGAGATTGATGCCTTGGGCGGCGAAATGGGCAAGGCAGCGGATAAGTTTACCCTTCAAAGCCGTATGCTCAACCTCGGCAAGGGTCCGGCGGTTCATTCGCTGCGCGCGCAAATCGACCGCCGCGCGTACAGCGGTTATATGAAGCACACTGTGGAGCGGCAGGAAAATCTTGACGTAAAGCAGTGTGAAATTGTAGAAATATATAAAGAAGGCGAGCTTTGGCACTGCGTTACCTCTTTGGGAGCGGATTTTGCCGCAAAGGCGGTTATAATCGCCACCGGAACATTTCTTGAGGGAAGAATTTATGTGGGGGAGGTTAATTACTCCGCGGGGCCGGACGGCAGCTTTCCCTCCATAAAGCTGGCTGAATCCTTAAGACAAATCGGCGTTCCGCTTCGCCGCTTTAAAACCGGTACTCCGGCAAGGGTGGCAAGGGACAGCATTGATTTTTCAAACCTTGATGTGCAGCCGGGGGACGAGATTACGGTACCCTTCAGCTATTCCACAAAAATGCCGCCGAAAAATAAGGTTGTATGCCACATAGCCTACACGAATGATGATACCAAGCGTGTAATTTTGGAGAATATAAACAGGTCGCCGCTTTATTCGGGGGAGATTGAGGGCATAGGCCCTCGATACTGCCCGAGCATTGAGGACAAGATTGTTCGTTTTTCGGACAAAAAAAGGCACCAGTTCTTTATTGAACCCTGCGGCGAGAACACAGAGGAGATGTATCTTCAAGGGCTTTCTTCCTCTTTGCCGGAGGAGGTTCAAATAGAGCTTTACAAAACCATAGACTGCCTTAAAAATGTAAAAATAATGCGCAATGCCTATGCCATTGAGTATTCCTGCGTTGACCCCACATTCTTAAAGGCCACCCTTGAAATGAAGGGGCTTGACGGGCTTTACG
>JBMNVM010000010.1:0-17159 GCA_050946805.1 Acutalibacteraceae bacterium
GTCGCGGGTCAAGGTAAAGCGTTCAAGCTTTATATCATCCTTGACGATTTTTTTCATCTCGGCCTCAATCTTCTCAAGATCCTCAAGGGTAAAATGCCGCTCCACATCAAAATCGTAATAAAAGCCGTCCTCGACCGCAGGGCCGATAGCAAGCTTGGCATTAGGGAAAAGGCGCTTTACGGCCTGTGCTAAAATGTGGGAAGCGGTATGGCGAAAGGTCCATCTGCCGTACTCGTCGTCAAAGGTAAGGATTTCAAGATAGCAGTCCTTTAAAAGGGGTGTTCTAAGGTCGCAGTTTTGGCCGTCGATCCTCGCGGCGCAGGCCGCCCTTGCAAGACCGGCGCTTATGTCCTTAGCCACCTCGTACGCGGTTATCCCTTCGTTATACTCTTTTATTACATCGCCTTTTAAGGTTACCTTTATCATTTTTTATTCCTCCAAATCCGTAGTAAAAAAATAAGCTCCGCCTGACAGAAATTATCTGCCGGGACGAAGCACAAATTCAAAAACTCCGCGGTTCCACCCGTTTTTTCGATAAGACCGATTCAGGCTACACATAATATAATATATAAATATTATGCGCTGCTTCGGCCAAATCAAACACTCAAATTTGCCTTTAACGCAGACACTACGTCCGTGTTGCTACCCACGGCGCTCAAAGGTGGTCTTGCTTTTTGGCATTTGCGCAGGCTTGCAGCCGAGACCCGCGCTCTCTTGAAACACCGTTTGCAAAGCAAATGTCCTTTTCAACGCTTTATACATTATTTAATAATACATCTCATTATATATTGTGTCAAGTATTTTGTTACAGGATTATTACAACAAGGTGTCAAAAAGGTAAAAAAGTTGATTTTGAAATACCTGTGTGCTATACTATCTGTGTATACACATCGGAGGTGTATTTATGTACAACTTTGAAGGCAACGATCTATACAGTTTCGACCATTCCTCAAATAAGCTTGAAAACGGCGAAACAAGTATTGATTTGAATAGCTTTTCATCACATTCCCCAAACCCTGATGCAGACAAAAAAACGAAGAAGAAAAACCGTAAAAAAGGCAGACAACGTCTTCAGAAAATTATACTTACCGTATTTCTGATAGGACTTATTACCGTAACATTGGTGATAGGCTCCTTTATGTTCTACGCTTTTACGATGGTTGACGCCACAATGGACGAGGATCTTAACAACCTTTCCCTTAACTTTACAACCACGATTTTTATTGACGACGGAAAGGGAAACTATGTTGAATACCGCCGTCTGCACGGCGAATACAACCGCAAATGGGTTGATTATGACACGATTGCCATTGAAAAGAAGGACCCCGATTACAAGGGTATTCCGGCTAACCTTGCCAACGCCTTTATAGCGATTGAGGATAAGCATTTTATGGAGCATAACGGCGTTGACTGGAAGCGAACCATGGGCGCTTTTATTAATGAGTTCGTGCCCATATATTCCTCCCGACAGGGCGGTTCCACAATAACCCAGCAGTTGGTTAAAAACCTTACCAACGACCGCTCTCAAAAGCCGAGCCGCAAGGTAAGGGAGATTATGCGAGCCAGATTCCTTGAAAATAAATTCTCCAAACCCACTATACTTGAGTGTTATCTTAACACGATTGCCATGGGCAACGGCACATACGGCGTGGAGGTTGCGGCAAACTATTATTTCGGAAAGCATGTGTATGAGCTGTCTATCGCCGAGTGCGCAAGCCTTGCCGCAATTACAAAAAGCCCCACCTATTACGCGCCTGACGATTATCCCGAACGCAACAAACAGCGCCGCAACATCGTTCTTTATGAAATGATGGATCAAGGGTATATTACAAAAGAGGAATACGAGGCGGCGGTAAAGGAAGAGCTTAAAGTAGTTGCCGACAAATCGGTTTTAAGTCAAGGCGAAATAAACTCCTATTTTGTGGATGCTTTGATTGAACAGGTTTCAAAGGACCTTTCGGAAAAATATGGTTATGACAAGGCTCATGCCAACCAGATGTTCTATAACGGCGGGTTTAATATATACGCTACCGTCGACTCCAAGATGCAGGCAGCTGCCGAAGAGGTATTTAAGGACAAATCCTACCAGATTAAGGGCAAGAATAACGCGCTGCTTCAGGGCGGTATCACCGTCATGGATTACGAAGGCAGGGTCAAGGCGCTTGTAGGCGGCTTTGGGGAAAAGACCACAAACCGCGGATTTAACAATGCGACCAGCGCCGTTCGTCAGCCCGGTTCAACCATGAAGCCGATTGCCGCCTATGCTCCGGCTATGGAGGCCGACCTTATCAGCTTTTCGAGCATTTTAAACGATACTAAAACCAATTATAACGGCTGGACGCCTGTAAACTGGTACGGCGGGTACTGGGGTAATGTCACCACACAGTACGCGCTGGAGCGTTCCATAAACACCATTCCGGTTTATCTTGTAAACCGGCTCGGCACCCAGACCTCATTTGATTTTCTGACCCAGAAATTAGGGGTTACCACCCTAAATGCGGAGGACGTAAACCTCTCCCCGCTCGGAATGGGCGGTACAAACGGCGGGCTTACAACCCTTGAATCAGCCGCAGCCTACGCTATTTTCGGCAACGGCGGCCGTTATTACGAGCCGGCCTTTTACACAAAGGTAACCGACCATGAGGGTAAAATAGTCTTAGAGCGCAAGCCTACCCCAAAAATGGCAATAAGCGAGGATACTGCCACCGTAATGAACCACCTGCTGAGAACGGTCGTTTACGGCAGCAACGGTACCGGAAAGGCCGCGGCATCCTACATTCCGAACATGACCATTTATGCCAAGACCGGTACTTCAAACGACCAAAACGACCTTTGGTTCGTGGGCGGGACCCCGTACTATATCGCTTCCTGCTGGTGCGGCTTTGAGAAAATGGAGCCGATACCCAAAGCATACAGCGGAATAGCCTTAAAGGCATGGGGCAACGTTATGTCAAAAATCCATGCGGGACTTAAGCCTAAGGAGTTCGAAAACAGCTCCTACGCTGTGGAGCGTTACTACTGCAAATCAAGTGGTAAGCTTGCAACCTCTGGCTGTCCCAGCAAGGCGATAGGCTGGTACAGAAAAAGCAATATACCAGGGCTTTGCACCGCACATTCGGGCGAGGCTCTCGGAGCGCCGGTTAAGGAGTCCGAAACCTCTTCGGATTCCTCAACCTCATCCGTCTCGACCAATACCTCTCAGCCTTCAAATGCCGCAGCCTTAAGTGCCTCGGCATCAAGCTCCGGCACGTCTACCGCATCAAGCAGAGCAAATTAAAAAAACAGGACTGTCGCATTAAGTAGTTTACGCGGAAGGTCATTATATTGCAGTCGGGATTTAACATTTATAATCCTTCGCAATAATGCTGTTTGCCGCGTATGCAAAATGAGGCGGTCCCTTTTAATTCAAATAAAGAAGTAGGAATAATATGCTGAATTTCAAGAAAATAGAAATAGACGATATAGATATTTTTTGCGAATTTTCAAAAACCTCGGACGAGCTTTCCTGTGAAACCGCCTTTGTAAACCTGCTTGTCTGGCAATGCACATATAATAATATGATGGCGGTAAAGGATGGCAACCTGTTTGTAAAATCAGGTCCCGAGGGGAAAGAGCGTTTCCGCCTGCCGCTTGGCGGGGATTTAGAGGCAGGTCTTAAAGAAATTTTCGACTACTGCGGCGGCAGAATGCCCGATTTCTGGATTCCCGAAGGCAAGCGCTACTTTTCCCTTCCGTCATGGTTTGTGGAAAAGTATAATTTCACCGAGCTTCGAAATGCTTTTGACTATATTTATCTTCAAAGCGACCTTGCCGACCTGCCTGGCAAAAAATACCATTCAAAGCGCAACCATATAAGCGCTTTTTCAAGAACCTTTGATTGGCGTTATGAAAAAATCAATCCTGAAAATTTGCCCGATGTTTTAAAATGCGCCGAAAAATGGTACCTTGAAAATCCGGAAAAGCAAAACAGCTTCCTTGAGTGTGAAAAAAAGGGTGTACACACTATTCTTGAAAACATGGACAGGCTTTGTGTCAAAGGCGGAGCCATATATGTAGGAAACGAGGTTGTCGCGTTTACATTAGCTTCCGAGATCACCCCGCAGATATGCGACATTCATATCGAAAAGGCGCTTAAAAGCTATGCCACGGCATATACACTTATAAACCGTGAATTTGCCGCAAGGGAGCTTGGAGCTTACAAATACATTAACCGCGAGGATGACATGGGGCTTGAGGGGTTAAGAAAAGCAAAGCTATCCTACAAACCCGAAATTCTGCTTAAAAAGTACTACTGTACTCCAAAGGAGAACGGATGAAATGACCGAAATAATCCGCGGAATATACCGCCAAAGCTTCGGCACTGATGAGCCGGATTTTGAAAATCAGCTTTTCGAGTGCTGTGCTTCAAAAATTAAGTATTATGAAGTTGACGGCCGACCGGTCTCCTTTTTATTCGCGTTGCCCTGCCGGATCGTTAATAACGGCAATAATTTTGCGGCGACCTATATTTTCGCCGCCGCAACCGCAAGGGAATACCGCAAAATGGGGTATATGTCGGCCCTGCTTGAAAAGGTAAAGCTTAAGGCCGACGGTATTTTGATTTTAAGACCGGCCAATGCGCCGCTGATTGATTACTACAAAAAATCGGGGTTTATCCCCTTTACCGCCACCGATACAAAAAAAGAAGGTCTTTACCTTGAACCGTTAGCGGAATTTAAGACACTTATTGACAAAACGAAAGCCGCAACCTGCAACGGGGAATTCACCGCAATGGCTTACAATTCCCCCATAAACCTTGAAAATCTTTATTTCCCCTATAGCATGCCCTGAAAATAATTTTGCCGCACAACGAAACTACTGACAGATGCGAAGCTGCGCGCAGTCGCACAGGTCGGCAGTTTCTTTTTTTATTTTTATTCGGTATTCGGTGTATTTCTCAGACTCGGTTTTCTTAAGACTGCAGCCTATCCCGCTGTTTCTAAGCGTGTCCACCAGCTTTACAAGGCTGTTGGAAAAAAGCCTCGGGTCGCCTATCGCCGTTTTTCTGACCGGCTTTTCCCTCACCTCTTGAGCCATCGGTTCTCGCGGCTTTAAAGGCGGGTTGAGTATTGAAAAAATATACTCCTCGGTCTGCTTTGCGGTAAGCGCATCGCTTATTATCACATCAAGCGCCTGCGCTCTGCCTTCTTTCGGCAGCCGCAGCAGCGCCCGCGCATGTTCTTCTGTAAGGCCGGCGGCTATAATCCTGTCTTTGATTTTGTCGTCCAGCCTTAAAAGCTGAAGTTTTTTTGCAAGGGTGGATTGAGCTACGCCCAGTCTTGCCGCAGCTTCGGCCATGGACATCCCTTTTTTGTTTATAAGCATATTTAAAGATGCCGCTTCCTCAAAGGCCGAAAGGCCGCGGTTTTGTATGTTTTCCATTATTGAATACAATATTGCCGTAGTTTCGTTAACGTTATGTACCACACATGGAACTCTACGGAGTCCCGCCATAATCGCGGCTTTAAGCCTGCGCTCGCCGGCTATGAGTTGATAGGTGCCTCTTGACACTTTTTTTACAAGCAACGGCTGCAGCATACCGCTGGCGGCGATACTGTCTCGCAAGAGAGATAACTCGTATTCGTCAAATACGGTTCTTACCGGATTCTGCGGTCTTTTAATATCCCTTGGGTTCAACATCCGTATACGTCTTTCACCAATTGTGTGCATTCAGTTCCCTACCCTTCGGGTATATTATGCTAAATAATGACAAAATTGTAAAGAAAATTTCATCGGGTCATTTCGCCAAAAAAACAGAAAAACAGCCTCTTTAAAGGGGCTGTTTTGATATATCGTGAGGTTTTCTTGGATATTTTGGCGGTGTTTGCGATATTTTTTTTACCTTTACAAAGGTTCTTTGCTCATTTCCGGTCAAGGTTTCGCATATAATTTCAGGTTGGCCGCAGCCTAAGGTATTCAGCGCCGCGCCGCATAAGGCGATTTCCTCCTGCACCGAAGGACCCTTCATGGCCACGAAAAAACCGCCCTGCTTTACAAATGGTATGCAGTATTCCAAAAGCACCGGCATGCTTGCCACCGCCCTTGCGGTCGCAATATCGAAGGCTTCGCGGTAGCGGGCAGCCTTTCCGGCATCCTCCGCCCGCATATGCACCGTTCGAACGCCTTTAAGTCCCGTTTTTTCAATAACATCATTCAAAAATACCAAACGTTTATTAAGCCCGTCAAGCAGCACTACATCAAGGTCGGGGCGGACAATCTTTATAACCATTCCCGGGAACCCCGCACCCGTCCCGACGTCTATAAGCCGCGCACCGGTTTTTACGTCAACATTTTTTAAAAACAAAATACAATCATAAAAATGCTTGTAAAGTACCTCTTTAGGCTCCTTTATTGCGGTAAGGTTTATTTTTTCGTTCCACTCAAGCAATAAATTCCCGTAAAGATTTAATTTTTCCGCGATTTCCTTTGTTATGCGAACCCCAAATTCTTCGCAAAGCGGCGCTATTTCGGATATGTTAAAATCAATCATCTTTTTCCTCCAAAAAAAGCCTCCAGACGGTAAATGGGCTGACCCAAAGAGGCGAATTTCTGCTCATACTCGGTTTCTATATTGCCCTCAAAACCGCTGTTATGCAGGTCAAGAGAGATGTTTTTAAGAATAAACCCTGCGCGGCTTAAACTTTCAATCGAATATTCGAAAAAGTGCATATTGTCGGTCTTTTGGTGAATTTCCGCTTGCGGCTTTAAAAGCGTTTTATAAACTTCCAAAAACCGCTCGTGGGTCAAGCGTTGGTTGGCATAAGAATTTTTAGGATACGGGCAGGAAAAGTTAAGGAAAATGCGCCCGATGCTTTGTTCGTTTAAATATTTAGGCAAATACTCGGCGCCGCATTTTATAAATTTTAAATTGTTAAGACCCATTTTTTTGGCGGTTTCGCAGGCTGTTACAAGTACATTCCCGCACTTTTCCACCGCCAAAAGGTTTATTTCGGGGTGAGCCTTGGCAAACTCGCAGGCGAATTTGCCCTTGCCGCAGCCTATTTCAAGAAAAACCTCGTTGCTGTTCCCAAACCATTCTTCAAGGTTTAAGTATTCCTTTTTACTTATTGCAATTTTTACGTTTTTATCCTCCGGCACACCTGTAAAAAGGATGTCCGAAACAGCTGCCAGTCTTTCTTCCAGTCTTTTCTTTTTACGCATTCTCATATTACAATTTCACCGTCATTATAAGCATTAAGTACGCTTTGCGCCCGTTGTTTTACCATTTCCCTTAAATTATCGGGGCGCAAAACCTTAAGGTTTTCACCGTAGTTGATTATCCATGTGACCAGCGCGTCCGAAACCGCGGCCTTTACTGTAAAATTAAACTCATCTTCCGTAACATTTTTTATAAAAATATCCTCGCCGAAGCGGTCAATCACCTGCTCGGTTATTTTTTTGCTGCAGCAAAGCTCGACCTCACAAAGCTCTCCGCCGTACATTCCGAAAAGCTTGTTTGTGTAATCCGCAGTGTCGAAAAAGTCGGTGTATTCGCTCACTTCCGTAAAGCTGCGCGCCTTATTCTCGGTCATTTCCACCAAAGCTATACGGTCAAGCCGCAGGTGAATTAGGTTGTCATACTTCGGGTGATTTCCGATAAGATAGTAGTGGTCGTCCTGCCAACAAAGCGCATAAGGATTTATTGTCATTTCCTTTCTTTCACGCTTTATTGTCCTGTCTTGGTCAAAGCTTCGCGACAGATATTCTATTTTTACCTGCTTTTTCTCTATTATGGCGCGGTTTAGCTTATCAATGTTATAATAAATTTCCTCGTTACCGCTTTTTTCGGTGGCGGCGAAATACACACCGTCCTCTCGGCTTTTGGCCTGATGGATGCTTAACATGGAATAAAGCTTGGAAATTAGCTCCCTTGTCTTTTTTGCGCTTATAAATTTCGCGGTTCGCACCGCATCCGCCAAAAGGTAAATCTCCGGCACCTCGAACTCCCTGTTGCCTATAAACCAGCCGGTTTTGGGGGCGCTTGTTTTTATTATGTCGCACCCGTAAGCCTCAAGCTGGGCAATATCGTCGTAAATCGCCTTGCGCTCGGCCGGAACAGAGTACTCCGAAAGCTTATCCAAAATATCCTTAGAATTTAGCGGGTGCTCCTCATCGCTGTACTTTTTTAGAATGTCAAGAATATATAAAAGCTTCAGCTTTTGGTATCCTTTTTTTGGCAAAGCCCGCTCACCTCGCAAAATTCATCATAGGTCATTATGGTATTAAGTATATCAAGCATGGCGTTAGGGGAAAGCCCCTGCGGCAATGAAAGCCTTTTCAAAAGCTCGGCACGTCTTTCGGCGCTGTTTTCGCTCCCCGAAAGGCCGGCCAAAAACATATCGGTTTTGGTAATTTTTTTAGTTCTATCGGCTACGGGTTTTCCGGTTATGCCGCTTCTTTTAAGGCATTCCTCTATTATTTCGCGGCTCATCCCCTCAAGCCCTAAAAAGCCTTGCTTGCTGTATGTCGCCTTGCGCTTTTCTTTGCCTTTAAGTTGCGGTATATACACATTGGTAATCGGGCTGTCGCCAACGATTTTTTTAATGTAAGAGCGTATCATGTTTCCGGCTGAATCACTGTCGGTAATCACAATTACTCCGCTACGCCTTGCAAGGGTACGAATAAGCTCGCATTTTTCCTTGTTTTTGAAAATCGAAAAACCGTCGGTCGGGATAATAAGGGCGTCAATAATGTTTTCAAGGGTGATTTTGTCATACTTCCCTTCAACAATCACCGGCTGTTCAAGCTTTATCAATCGTTTCACCCTTTGCGATAATGTAGATAAGCCCTACTATAAGCTGTTCAAGCACCGTTCTGCCCTCTCTGCCGAAGGATTTAAGCTCCCTGTCGGCATCGGTCAGCGCCGAAAGGCACAAATTAAGCCTTTTAAAATCAAATTTCTTAAGATTATTTGCCGCCTTTTCAAGCAAAAAGGCCTTGTTGCCGTAGCCGAAGGTTTTTGCAACATCTGCCGCCTTCAGTCCTTGCTGATTTGCGGCGTAAAGTCTGTACATATCCACAAAAACCGAAGATATGGTATAGAAAATAACCATCGGCTCAAGCCGCATATAGAAAAGCTCGTCCAGCATACCAAGCGCACTTGTTGAATTGCAGGACAAAATTAAATCGGACAGCCGGTAAATGTTTGCCTCAATCGTTTTAACAGAGATCTCATCCACCGTGGCTTTGCTTATCTGCCCGCTGCCGACAAAAGCGCAAAGCTTTTCAAGCTCGTTTTTTAAAATATTAATGTCGTCCCCCGCCGTGTCAATCAGGTATCCGGCCGTGGCCGAATCCATGCGGCAGCCACGTTTCGCGGCGCCGTCCGAAAGCATTTTTACCAGCTCGCCGCGGCTTCGGTGGTTTAAAAGCACCGCCGCGCCGCCGCGCTTTTCGGTGGCAGTCACCAGCCTTTTAAACCTTGCGCCGTTTTTTATATCGGTTTCAACGCTGTCAAAATAAAAAATCATGACCGTTGTGTCGGGAATTTCGGATATAAGGGTAATTAATCGGTCAAAGTCCTGACGGGAGGCGGCATCAAAATCATAGTCGTTTAGAATTACGCACTTTCTCTCGCTCATAAGCGGAAGCTGAACCGCCGCATCATAAACATCCTGCAAATCGCACTGGCCTGTGAACTTGCAGTAATTAAAAACATCATCAGGGTCGGTAACGCTGCGGCTGATTTTATCTAAATACATCTGCTTTAAAAAGGCATCGTCCCCAAAAAGAATGTAAACGGGCAAAAGCTTTTTTGATGACAAATCCCTTTTAAGACTCGATTCGTAAACCACCGGCATTTTTGCGCACCCTCCCATCATTCTTTATTTTTTCGTTCATTCTTTCCAATTTTAACACATCAATACGCTTTTTACAAGCAAGCAGTCCCCATAAAAGCATTACAACAAAAATAAAAGCTATATAAGCGCCGAAGTGCGGAACCGCTACCACAGAAAAGCTTTTGCTTCCCAAAAAATCGATAACGCCGTTTATATATTTGGCAAGTATTTCAGCCACCGCAAACAACGGCACCGCCGCCGCGGGGAAAAGCAGATTAATTATTATTGCCGCAACCGATACCGACAGACAGGCCGTTACCGCAAAGGAAATTAAAAGGTTGGTAATTACCGCAACTGCCGACACATAACCGAACACATAAATTGTTACCGGCAGGGTCAAAATCATGGCCGAAAGGGTTATTACCACACCGGAAAATAAGGAGTAAAGCGGCCGTGTTTTTATTAAATTCCGGCTTTTTACATATTCGGTTACCGGCAGCGCCACGCTTAAGATCCCGAAGGTGGAAGTTGCCGACAGTAAAAATCCCACATTAAGTATCGCAAAGGGCGAGGTTATTAAAATAAGGGATACCGCACCGCCAAGCGCGTTATCGGGCGAATATGGGCGGCCGACGACCAGCGACAGGGCGAGTATCACATAAGTAACCCCCGCTCTTAAAATGGACATTGTAAAGCCGCAAACGGCACAAAGTATTATCACGACCAAAAAAATTATCAGCGCCTTTAAAAGCGGGTGGTAGAACATTTTCTCGGTAAGCTTTACAAAAAACATAACAAGTATGGATAAATGCATTCCCGAAACCACCATAACGTGGGCAACGCCGGCTCCCTTGACGTTTGAATAAAACTCGTCGGTAAAATAGCTTTTGTCCCCGAATATCAAGGCGCAAAGGGTCGCAGCCTCACGGTAACCGCAATTTTTGAAAACAGCGGTTTTTATGTATTTTCTAATCCCGTGCGCCGCCGACAGTACAGGGTCTTTTTCCTTTAAAACAACAATATCGCTCATGCTGCCGTTTAGGAAAATTTCCTTGCTGTAATTTTGCGCTTTGTATTCCTTTGGTACGGCATTTAACTTGATTTTTGCCTTTATTATTCGCCCTGGGTCTATATTCATCGGCTTATGAAAAACCGATAATTTTGTCCCCTTCTTTAAAAGGTTACCGTCAAGCACCTCGATTTCCGAGCGGTAATAGCTTTCGGATTTATATACATTCTCGCAAAAAACCGCCGTTGCGGTTATCTGCCGCCCCGAAAATCTTTCAAGCCGTTTGGCGGTTTTTAAAGTTCCAAAGCTGCAAACCGTCATGACAATCGCCATTAAAAGGGCGAAAATCATATCGCCGCCCATACCTTTAATTATAAAAACCGCAAGAGTAAGGGCTAATATCATCGACACCGCAAACAGCGCCCACGTTGACAAAAAGCCTGCCACCGATACCAAACAGCAGCAAAAGGCGCAAAAAAGCATTGGTCTTTCCATTAAATACCTCTTTATACTTCCCACGCCCCTTTATTTTTACTGACTCGGTTTTGACATAAACGTATTTACAAAGTTAAAATTTTGGTGTATATTGGAATTTAGGAGTGATTAATATGAACGAATGTAAGTCTTTAAAGCTTGCTTTAATATTGACCGATATTTTTTTCTGTCTTTTAATAATCGCCACTGTGGCTTTACCGTGGATGGTTACATGGTATGTGGAAACAATGGGCCGCTCCCCGAAACTTCCCGCCATTATAATGGTAACCTGCTACCCTTGCGTGCCGTTTGCGGGCGCCACACTGATACAGCTTCGGCGCATAATAAAAAACGTCCGCTCAAATCATTTTTTTACAAACAGTAATGTTACATATTTAAATCGAATTTCCATCTACTGCCTTGTAATTGCAGGCATCACGATTATCGGCGGCCGTTTTTATCTGCCTTTTTTTATTGTGGGCATTGCCTTCGCCTTTTTTTCATTAATGGTATTTTCTATGAAATGCGTTTTTAAATCTATCTGCGAACAGTGCGCCGATACCGACGGTGAAAATACAACCAAACCTAATATTTAATCGCAATAAACCGAATATTTAAATAACCGCCAAACCCGAAAAGACTGGCGGTTATTTTTTATTCTTTTGAATTTGAAAGGCGGTAGGAAAGGGTCATCAGACTGTCCCCAAGATGGACATTTTCCACAACCACATCCCGATTGTCAAGCCTTAAGTCGTAATGGCTGAAGTTCCAAAAGCCCTTGACACCGAGCTTGATAAGCTGATCCGCAACCCCTCTTGCAACCTCTTTGGGGATACACAAAATCGCGGTCTGCGGATGGTTTTCGCGGCAAAACTCGTCAAGGTCATCAATGCTTCTTATGGGGAGATTTTTTATAACCTGCCCCACAAGCGACTCCTTAACGTCGAAAAGCCCTATAAGGTGAAAGCCTTTAGACTCGAAATTAATGTGCAGAGTAATCGCCTTTCCGAGATTGCCGACCCCTATGAGTATAGCCGTCTTTTTATCATCTATTCCTAAAATTTTTGCGATTTCCGATTGCAAAAACTCAATATTATAACCGTATCCCTGCTGACCGAACCCCCCAAAGCAGTTAAGATCCTGCCTTATCTGGCTTGCGGTAAGCCCCATTCTCTCGGACAGCTCGCGGGAGGAAATCCTTGTCATGCCTTTGGCCTTCAGATCCCCCAGAAAACGGTAATACCTTGGTAACCGCTTGATTACCGAATTAGAAATTACACCGTTATTCATAGCATACTCACTTTTCCTTATATATTCTTACACTATTGATAATAATATCCAAATTGATTTTTGTCAAGAAATTCAAAAAAGTTCTTGACAAACGGAAAATTTTGAATATAATGAAATTAGTAATCATTACTACTTTTTAGCAGATGGTGGAAAAAATGAAGAACTATTCAAGACAGCGCGAGGCGATTTTAAAGGTTCTCCGCTCAACCAAGACTCACCCGACGGCCGATAAAATCTATGCCGAAACCCGAAAGCTCATCCCCAACATAAGCCTTGGAACGGTTTACCGGAACTTGGCGCAGCTTGAGCAGGCCGGGGAGATTTTATGCATTGACATTGGCGACGGGAAAGAGCATTATGACGGGGACAATTCGCTGCATATGCATCTTACCTGCAAAGGTTGCGGTACGATTGTCGACGCTTTTCTTGAAACTGACCCATTCACCCTGCTGAAAAACAACCACGGCTTTAAGCCGGAAACCGCCGTTTACATTGTTTACGGCTATTGCGAATCATGTAAAAATAATACTAATTTATTGGAGGAATGAAAAATGAAAAAGTATGTATGTTTAGTTTGCGGTTATGTTCATGAGGGCGATTCCGCTCCCGAGGAATGCCCCATCTGCCACGCACCCTCTTCAAAGTTCCAAGAGCAGGCCGGCGAAAAAACATGGGCGGCCGAGCATGTTGTAGGTGTTGCTAAGGGCGTAGATGAGAGAATCCTCTCGGGTCTTCGCGAAAACTTCAACGGTGAATGCTGCGAGGTAGGTATGTACCTTGCGATGGCTCGTGTGGCACACAGAGAGGGATATCCGGAAATCGGACTTTACTGGGAAAAGGCGGCCTATGAGGAGGCCGAACACGCCGCTAAATTCGCCGAGCTTTTAGGTGAGGTTGTAACCGATTCTACCAAGAAAAACCTTGAAATGCGCGTAGACGCAGAAAACGGCGCAACCGCCGGCAAGTTTGAGCTTGCCAAGCTGGCAAAGGAACTCGGTCTTGACGCCATTCACGACACCGTTCACGAAATGGCTCGCGACGAAGCACGTCACGGCAAGGCCTTTGAAGGGCTTCTTAAGAGATATTTCAAGTAATTTTTCATAAAATATTGCCTAATATGTTGTAAAAACCGATAAAAAGGTATGGGATTTTCTCCCATACTTTTTTTGGCATTTATATCGGTACTTTATCGAAAATATTAAACATATCCTGAAATATTTACCGATATTTTAAGCTTGTATTACGAATTTATTATCCTGAAATATAAGCGGTGGAGTATTTTCTTTTCAAAGTAACATAAGTATGGTATAATACGAATAATCCGGGACTCTTAAAAAGAGGAGATTAATTAATGAAAAATGTTATTAAACGATTCGATATGTACAGACCGCCGCTCAGGACAAAATGGTATTTCAAGCCTATAAAGAGGTTGCTCTGCGCCCCGGCCTGGCGAAAACACAAGCCTAAAATCTCCTATGAGAACGGAGTGGAAAACCTTAAGGGTCCGTTTCTTATGTTGTGTAATCATAATGCGTTTTTGGATTTCAAAATTGCGTCCACTCTTTTAGGGAAAAATGATGCAAACTATGTGGTGGCGATCGACGGCTTTATCGGAAGAGAGTGGCTGCTGCGGAATGTGGGTTGTATCTGCAAGAGAAAATTCACTAATGACATAAATCTTATTAAGCAGCTTAGGCGGGTAATTGATATGGGGAACGTTGCCGTGATTTATCCTGAAGCACGGTATTCCCTTTGCGGTACTACCGCCGTTTTGCCGCGTTCTTTAGGAAAACTGGCTAAGCTTTTGGATGTGCCGGTGGTTACGCTTGTCTGCCACGGACATCATGTCAATTCACCATTTTGGAACAGTGCATACGAAAGAGGCGTATGTCCCACAGAGGCAACATTTAAACAACTGTTGACCAAAGAGCAGGTAAAAATGCTTGATGCGGATACTATTAACCGACATATAGTGAATGAGTTTAAGTATGACGATTTTGCGTGGCAGAAGAGTCGGGGTATTCGTATCTGCGATGAAAAGCGAGCCGAAGGTCTGCACCGTGTCCTGTACAAATGTCCGAACTGCTTAAGCGAGCGAAACATGACCTCGTCAGGCATACGGATTGCCTGCACGGCATGCGGTAAAGAGTGGGAGATGACGGAATACGGGGAATTAAAAGCCATTACGGGGGATACCGAATATTCTCACATTCCCGACTGGTACGAATGGGAGCGGCTTACTATCCGCCAGGAAGTTGAAGCTGGCAGTTACTCGTCCGATTTGCTGCCGGTAGTGGTAGATTCTCTCCCCAACGCAAAGCGTTTTATACGTTTGGGCAAAGGCACATTAATTCACGATATGAATGGTTTTCGTGTGGAAGTGACCGACAAAAACGGCCAGCGCCACGAGATGATAAAGGATGTTGCCTCGCTCTATTCCTGTCACATCGAATATCAATATCTCTTCAAACACGGCGATTGTATTGATCTCAACACTCTTCATGATACATGGTATATCTACCCTGAAGGGCAATTCTCGGTCACCAAAATGGCTCTTGCCACCGAAGAGCTCCACCGAAATTTTTTGCTCAAAAAAGGTTTTGCTTTAACTGAAGGGTTGATGTGATAATCACAAAAACCTTATAGGATAATTTTTAAGAAGTTTACTGAAACCTCAAAATATCTGCGATAAAAAAGTTAATCTTTTATGATGCAAAGCATATTAACAACAATAAAAATATTAAATTTATTGTATTTCCTCTGAAATATTATACATTGAATAAGTCCATATAAAAACTCCCTGAAAACTGATATGCACCCCAAAAGTTAGACATTTTTGGAGGTGCATATTTTTTATGGGCAAAGTAGGAAGAGAAAACCAAAAGTATAGTGCAGAATTCAAAATAGTCGCCATAATGGATATGCGAGAACACCATCTTGGATACAGAGAAATGGATTTATTCAATAGTGAAATTATTTCCTATTCTATTTGTTAAGTCCTGACCTTTGGCAGATAAGAGAAATGCTTGACAGATTGTTTCAAAAACTTCCTGCTGATGCGAAACCGATATTCCGTGCCGACCAAGGTTGACAATACCAACACGCAGAATACAAACGATTATTAGCATAACATAACATCACGCAAAGCATGTCCCGAAAAGGTAATTGTATGGATAACGGTGCTATGTAAAATTTCTTTGGCAGATTAAAAGTTGAAATGTTTTACGGCAAAAAATTTGAAAGTTTAACACTTTCATTGATAAACTAAACGAATATATTTATTATTACAACAACGAAAGAATTTCTACAAAATTAAAAGGAATGAGCTCAGTACAATACCGAACTCATTCTCTTGCAATTTAATATTTAATTTTATCAAAACTTTGGGGCTCGCTTCACTTCATTATATGTGGAAGTTTTTTTGAACAAAATTTAAAATGTATGATATTTTAAAGGTGAACGTAAAAACTGATTTACATTTAAGATTACTTCTTTTTCACCAAATGTTTTCTCAATAATCTTTCGCGGGTTATCGAGGTTAAGGTTTTCGGTAGCCAAAAACGATTTATCGTTGGGCTTTATAAGCCCTTGAAACTTACTTTCCTTTGCTAAATTCATAATTTTATCATAGGTACTTCTTATCCGGATTTTTACGGATATTCGGAAAAAGTCACATGCCCATGATGTTTTTTAAGAATCTGAAGCGGTACTCTATCCCGCCTTCGTTCTATAATTCGTTTTGCGCAGCTTCAAAATCAAGAACGGGGGTCTTGTTTTCGGGTCTTATAAGTCTCCATGTACCCAAACAAATATAGATGCTGCTGTCATTAATATGGCCGGCCGCTAAGGCGATATCGCGGGACGTGGTATGAATAACGGTCACGTTAAATCCAACCCTTTCGGATAACTCTTTTGAAAACTCTCTGAGCTGTGTAGCCTGTATTACAAAGACAAAAACATCATTAAATAGTAAGGCTTCAACATGAGCTTTATGTAACATTAAAAGAACACACTTTTTGCTTTTTCCTTAATTTCTTTTGAGGCTATAAAAGGAATTCTTGTTGTATATCCGTTTTTTGCTGCTACTATTTTTTTGGCCGGCCATTCAAAGATGTCCTTATTCCACTGATTTATAGTATCGTTATAAAGCTCTCTTGCCGCAGTAATTTCTCTTTGCAAATACATATTCTGTTGCATTGCATCGGCAATTTCACGATGTGCGGCAAGTTCGGGATAATTCTCTACCGCAAAATTAATATCTCTTGAAATATTATCGATTTGTCCGCCGATTTCATTGCGCGCCGCATCGGCATCGCCTACATTTCCCGATCTGAATTTAGCAATGTTTTCAAAAGTGCTCTTATCTAAGTCGACGGCTTTTTCCAAAAGACGTGCGCAGTTTTGCAGCACTATTACTCTCTGTTCCAAATAGTTGTCGATCTGAGAGGCGTTTCTTTGAATTTTCTGTTGTAATTGGTCAAAATGATTTTGCGCCTTTATCTTCATAAACAAGAAAATTAAACCGGGAAGTATTCCGCAAACCCATAGCACAATTTCAAAAAATTTTG
>JBMNVM010000011.1:0-16083 GCA_050946805.1 Acutalibacteraceae bacterium
AGGAGGACACTTCTAATCGAACCTACCGCCCTGCGACCTCTGCCGATTTCGATAATACGGAAGGAAACCTCTTTGCCTTTAAGGTCTTCCAAAGCTTCACTTCTTGAAAGTGTAGCCTGAGAAGCCGGTATGAATATTCTTACATTGTTTGAATAAACAACTACACCGCCCTTGATGATCTCCTTTACACGACCGGTAAGGATTTCACCGGAATCTTTTGCGGCTTTTATCTTGTCCCAACCGGCAATAGCATCGTAACGACGCTTTGAAAGCATTGCGGTTCCTTCCTGGTCATTTATCTTCATTATGATAAGGTTGAGCTTATCATTAACCTTAACTTCATCCATCAGATTAACGTCGGGATCATTGGAATACTCTGCGGCGATAACGTAGCCTGTTACACCTCTTCCGATATCAACAGTGATTTCAGAAGGGTTAACATCTACAACTATACCGCAGACCTTCTGTTCGTCCGTTAAGCTGTTGAGTGAAGCCTCGAATGCTTCCTCGTCCGTCATTTCCTCGAAGCTTTTCTGAACAGATTCTTTAACCTCCATCTGTTCTTCAACCGATTGTAAATTTTCCGACATGGTTTTAATAACCTCCTTTATTATACAGGCAGGTGTAGAAGCACCGGCCACAACCCCGACGCAGCCGCAGTCTTTCAAATCAATATCGGCAAGCTCAAAAGCGGTCTCGATATGAAAAGTTTTACTGCAATTTTTTTGGCAAACATCATAAAGCTTAGCGGTATTTGAGCTATGCTTCCCGCCGATTACGATAATAGCATCGCATTCACGGGATAATTCATTGGCCTCATTTTGGCGCATAGAGGTAGCATTACATATTGTATCAAAAATTTTTGCATTTGTACATATTTTTTTCAAATTTTTTTGTATTGTTTCCCACGTTTCGGCATTAAAGGTCGTTTGAGCCACCAAAATAACCTGCCGTCCGCCGAAATTATCATTACTTTTAAGCAGTTTATCAAGTTCGTCAGGGCTTGAGACAACATAGCACTCGCCGCCGCAGTGGCCTATAATGCCCTTGACCTCCTGATGGTTGGAGTCTCCGGCAATAATGGTAACCGCGCCCATAGTGCTGTTTTCATCCACAATTTTATGAATCTTTGAAACAAAAGGACAAGTAGCATCCACAACCTCTATACCGCTGTCCTTTGCGGTCTTTAACACAGCCTTACCCACGCCGTGCGAACGGATTACAAGGGTTTCCCCTTTTTGCACTTCTGACGGGTCATTTACAATTCTGACACCTTTTTGGGACAACTCCTCAACCAACTGTGGGTTATGAATTATGGGGCCCAAGGTGCAGACCTTTTTCCCTTTTTCAAGCAGCTCATATACCGTATTTACCGCACGGTCAACACCGAAGCAAAATCCGGCGGTTTTGGCAAGCTTTACTTTCATTTTTTGCCCTCTATTCCCTTTTTGATAATATCAAGCACCAAGGCCAGCGACTGCTCAAATTCCATGCCGGTCGTATCCGCCAAAACCGCATCATCCGCCCTTTTAAGGGGTGCTATTTGGCGGTGCATATCTTTATAATCTCGCTCTACCATGTCGTTGTAAACATCTTCGTAATTTACGCTTTGTCCCTTTTCGCAAAGCTCACGATAGCGCCGACGTGCCCTGTCCTCCGCCGAAGCGGTAAGGTAGATTTTAACGGTGGCATTTGGCAAAACCACAGTGCCTATGTCTCTGCCGTCCATAATGCAGTTGTTATTTTGCGCTAATTTTCGCTGCATTTCAAGAAGAAACTCGCGAACCTCCGGTCTTGTCGAAACGGCCGAAGCCATCATGGAAGCGGCAGGGGTTCTTATTTCGGTTGATACATCCTCGCAGTCGAGGAATACACGCTGCTCCCCGTCCACGAAACGGATATCGACATTCGTATCTCTTAAAATCTTTTTTATATCGCAGTTTAAATTTGTATCAACACCACAACGTGAAAATTTAAGCCCAACCGCGCGGTATAGCGCGCCGGTATCTACATAGATAAAGCCGAGTTTTTTTGCCGCCGCTTTGGAAATCGTGCTTTTCCCGGCGCCCGCAGGCCCGTCTATTGCTACCGATATCATTTTAGTTCCTCCATTATAAATACATTCCTGCCGTATATCCGGTTGAAAAAGCGATTTGAAGGTTAAATCCGCCGGTGAAACCGTCCACGTCCAAAACCTCGCCCGCAAAGAAAAGACCGGATACTTTTTTAGACTCCATTGTTGCGGGATTTATTTCTTTTACACTTACCCCGCCTCTTGTGATTATGGCTTCTTCAATAGGCCGCGTTCCCGTAATATGCAATGTAAGATTTTTTATAAGCAAAACAAGTTTCTGCCGCATTTCACGGCTTATTTGGTTGACCTTCATCCTGCCGTCAATACCCGATAGCGCGACTATCACGGGTATCAGGCTCTTTGGCAACAGCCTGTCCAAAGAGTTTAAAAAATCCTTGTTTTGCTCTTGCGCAAAATCCCTTAAAATTCTATTGTCCAGCTGTTCTATTGTCAAGGCGGGTTTTAAATCTATTGTGCAGGTATATTCCTTTTTTACAAAATCGTCAATATACCCTGAAGCGCTAAGTACCAGCGGCCCCGAAATTCCGAAATGGGTAAAAAGCATTTCTCCCATTTCCTTAAAAATCGGTTTACTTTTGCCGCTTTCAAAAAGCGAAAGGGTTACATTTTTAAGCGACAGTCCTGACAGCCTGCTGCAAAACCCCTCATGGCAGCAAAGGGGCACCAAAGAGGGTTTTATGGGAGTTACTGTGTGCCCCAGTTCCTTTGCGAATTTATATCCGTCGCCCGTAGAGCCGGTAACAGGATAGGATGCGCCGCCGGTGGCGATAAGCACACTGTCGGCATCAAGAATTCTGCCGCTTGAAAGCTTTACGCCGGTAACCCTGCCGTCTTCCGCCAAAACCGTTTGTGCGGTGTCATTCAAAAATTTTACACCCCTTGATTTGGCGGTCTTTACAAGGGCATCAACAATATCAACCGCCTTGTCCGAAACCGGAAAAACCCTGTTGCCTCGCTCGGTTTTCAAGGGAACACCGGCATTTTCGAAAAACGCCATTGTGTCCTGCGGCGAAAAGTTTGAAAATGCCGAGTACAAAAAACGGGGATTTCGCGGGATATTTGATATCAGCGTATCAAGGTCGCAGTTGTTTGTAACATTACAGCGGCCTTTGCCGGTAATCATAATCTTTCTTGCCGGCCGCTCGTTCTTTTCTATGACGGTTATCTCGTTGTCTTTATCGAACTCGACAGCGGTTGCCGCCGCCATAAGACCCGCCGCACCGCCGCCGATTATTACAATTCTTCGCATCCAAGTGTCCATTTAAATTATCTTTTTATTATAAACCTCTTTGGTCAAAAGGTCTTTCCACAAGAACTCGTTATTCTCTAAAATCATATAGCTATGCGGCGTTTCATCCTTTGGAATGGAAACCGAGCCGGGATTCATATACGAAAATTTGCCGTTATCGGTAAATTTCGAAACATGGGTGTGCCCGTTTAGGAGAATGTCGCCGTCTTTTAATGGCGGCGGATTGTCCGGATTTAATATATGCCCGTGTGTGGCGTAAATTATCCTGCCATTTAAGGAAATTACGGCATAATCCGCCATAATCGGAAAATCAAGCACCATCTGGTCAACCTCTGAATCGCAGTTGCCCCTGACACAGAGTATTTTATCGGATATTGAGTTTAACATTTCGATTACCTGCTTTGGATCATACTCCCGCGGCAGGTCGTTTCTCGGGCCATGATAGAGAAGATCACCCAAAAGTATTAAGCGGTCTGCCTTTTCCTCTGAAAATACGTCAAGCAGCTTTTTACAGTAATATGCCGAACCGTGAATGTCGGATGCTATTAAAAACTTCATTTTTACAGTCCTTTCAAATCTAAAATCCGCAGAGTTTACAAATCAGGCGCCGTCAAAATCGGTTAAGGCTTTTTATTCCTTTACCAAAACCTTTTCGATTTTTCCGATTATCATGTTGTGATAATCCTTAGCCGAATAGTGTTTAAGCGGTTCTTTATCCACAAAATCATTTTCCATAAGTCTTGACACATACTGCTTTTTACAGATGAGCACAAGCCGTGCCTGTTCGAAGTAAACAGTATTATCGGAGAAAACGGGGGTCAGCCCTGTCAGAGCGGTTTTGTCAACATCTCTGCCCGACTTCGAGCCGCAGACCTTGTGAATATCCTTATTGTTCCCGTAAAAGGAGAGTGTGAAATAATCACTCTTCTCAATAAACTCCATTGTGTATCTCTGGGGGCGAACCATAGCGATTACACTGTCATTATTCCACATTTCGCCCACAAAACCCCATGAAGCGGTCATCATGTTGTAGCCGTTCTTGTCTCCGGCGGTAATAAGCATCCACTCTTCACTTATTGCCTTAATTAAATTACCCTCTATTTCTCTCGCACTTATTTCCTTAAACATAATATCACCCTTTAATTAATTATAGTTTAATCTGCTGTAAAGCGCATCTATTTCGGATTTTAATGCGGCGTTTTCGGTTTTGCTAAGCTGCGGGTCGGATTCAAGCAAACGCTCCACCTCGTTCCCCGCAAGGCGCAGCACCTCGCGGTCGGCAAAAAGGTCGGCGATTCGCATCTGCGGCAGACCGTGCTGCCTGTGGCCTAAAAATTCGCCGGGACCGCGAAGTTCCAAATCCGCATCGGCAATCTCAAAGCCATTTGTGGTACTTTTTATAATATCCAGCCGTTTTTTGGTGTCGGGCGATGTGCTGTCCGAAATCAAGATACAGTCTGACTTGTACTGCCCTCTTCCGATTCTGCCCCGCAGCTGATGGAGCTGCGAAAGCCCGAACCTTTCGGCATTTTCAATTACCATTATGACCGCATTGGGTACATCAATACCCACTTCAATAACCGTTGTGGCGACAAGCAGTTGTATTTCCCCGTCAGAGAAGCTACGCATAACCTTTTCCTTTTGTGACGGCGACATTTTTCCGTGCAAAAGCCCGACCTTGTAATCATTAAAATCGTTGTCTTTAAGGTTTTCGTAATATTCGGTTGCCGGTGTTATGTTAACCTCTTCGTTTTCCTCAACCAAGGGGCAGACTATATAGCCCTGCCGCCCTTCATCCAAAAAGCCTTTGATATATTTATAAATCCTCTGTCTGTATGAAGAGTTTACACAGTAGGTGTCAATCTTTTGTCTGCCCTTCGGGTATTCGTCCACAATGCTTATGTCAAGGTCGCCGTAAATTACAAGTCCCAATGTTCTCGGTATCGGTGTTGCAGACATAACCAGTGTATGCGGGTTTTCGCCTTTGGATGACAGCTTTCCTCTTTGCGCCACGCCGAAGCGGTGTTGTTCATCGGTAACCACAAGCCCCAATTTTTTAAACTCCACATCGTCGACTATAAGGGCGTGAGTGCCGACCACAACATCAATCTCACCATTGACCAAAGCTTTTTTTACGGCATTTTTTTCGCTTTTTTTAATACTGCCGGTAAGCAAACCGCAGCGAATTCCGGTATTTTCGGTTAATTTAAGAATTGTTTTGTAATGCTGCTCCGCCAAAATCTCTGTAGGGGCCATAAGGGCGGACTGAAGCCCGTTTTTGGCCGCCGCAAACATAAGCGCCGCGGCTATAACCGTCTTGCCGCTGCCTACGTCCCCCTGCACCAAACGGTTCATCGGTATTCCGGAAGCCATATCCGCAAGGCATTCATTAATAACCCGTTCCTGAGCCCCTGTCATATCAAAGGGCAGAAGCTTTCGAAATTCCCGTAAAAATCCGTCCCTTATTATGTGTCCCGCATTTTTGCGGGCATGTTTTTTCAAGAAGGAAAGTCCCGCCTGCAGGATAAACAATTCCTCGAAAACCAAGCGTTTTTTTGCCTTTTCGAAGGCCTCGCGCGTTTTTGGAAAGTGTATGTTTTCAATGGCGTATTTTATGTCGCAAAGATCATTCCTCTGCCTTAAATCCTGTGGTAATACTTCCGGCAAGGTAACCGACATAACCGCATTCTTCATTAACCTTTCAATTGTCTTTGAAGATAGCTCTTTGCTTGCGGGATATATCGGCTCAACACCGTTACTGCCGGCTTCGGCAATCTTTGGCGCGCTCATGCGGCGCATTAAAAGGTCTCCGTCCAGCTTGCCGTAAAAGAGATATTCCCTGCCTACACGAAGTTTATTTGCTAAAAATTTCTGGTTAAAAAGCACCACAGACATTTGAGCCGAAGAATCCCTTGCAATGAAGGTATAAATCGTCATGCCCGGCCGTTTTCTTGATTCCCCCATATTTGCGGTAATTACGGCTTTCACACAAACATTCTCGAAATACGGCGCTTGTGCAATATTTGTTATCTTTGTCCAGTCAAGATATGCTCGCGGATAAAAACGCAAAAGAGCACCGACCGTATCGATGCCCTTTTTTTTAAGGACAACAGCTCTCTTCTCACCAACACCTTTAAGGAACCGTATATCGGTGGAAGCAGTTATCATCCTAATCACCTACTCAACATAGACAATAAAGTAATAAATCGGTTGACCGCCGTTAATAAAGGTTATTTCCATCTTGGAACCGTATTTCTCCTGAATCTGCGCCTCAATGCTTTCGGCCTGTTCTTCGGAAACATCGGCTCCGTAAATAACGGTGATAAATTGAGTGTCGCGTTTTACCATCTGTCTTAACAGCTTTAAAACGCTTCTCTCAAGGTTGGTGTCAACAAATGATATCTTGCCGCCAAGCAGAGCCATAAGCTCGCCTTTTTTGATATTGTGGCCGTCATAGCTTGAGTCCCTTGCGGCAAATGTTATCTGACCTGTGGAGATACGCTCGGCTGCCTTCTGCATTTCAATGGCGTTAGTTTCGTCATCGATATCGGGGTCGTAATTAAGCATTGCGGTAATACCCTGCGGGATTGTACGAGTATGAAGCACAATAACCTTTCTTGTGCTTATGGGCACCGCCTGCTCCGCAGCCATTATGATGTTTTTATTGTTGGGCAGCACAAATACCGTCTCGGCCGGCGTGGCTTCGATTGCCCGCAAAATATCGTCGGTGCTCGGGTTCATGGTCTGACCGCCGTTGACTATTGTATCAACGCCGAGGTCTTTAAACAAATTATTTAATCCCTCGCCCGCGCAGACCGACACAAAGCCGGTCGGTTTGGTAGGCTCAACGGGGGTGATAATCTCTGTTCTGTCAGAGGTTTTGGCCGGCTTTTTGCGTGCGTTTTCGGCATCGTGCTTTGCCTTTTCGTGCTGATCACGCATATTTTCAATCTTAAGCTGTACAAGCGGACCGAACTCAAGCGCGTTTTCTATGGCGTTGCCGGGATGGTCTGTGTGGACATGAACCTTTATAATTTCATCATCATCCACCACAACCACGCAGTCGCCGATACTTTCAAGATATGCCCTTAAATCCGACGGTGCTTTTGCACATTCTGGATTTCTGTTTACAATAAATTCAGTGCAGTAGGTAAAATTAATCTCGGCTTCGGATTCGCCCGCGGCATTGAAGGTTGTTTCTTCGTGAACCGCTTCATCCTGCGGAATAGTGTTGGTTTTGATTATAACCCCGTCACGGAAAACCGACCTCATACCCTTCAAAATAAGTACAAAGCCGTAACCCCCGGCATCAACAACGCCGGCTTTTTTCAAAGCAGGCAAAAGCTCGGGCGTTTCGGCAAGTGCCTTTTCGGCACCCTCTATTGCCGAATCGAAAATTTCAAGTTCATCCTTGCCGTCATTCAAAGCCTGCTTTGCATATTCCGAAGCGACGCGGGCGACGGTTAAAATCGTACCCTCGGTAGGCTTCATAACCGCCTTATATGCTGCTTCCACGCCATAACAAAAAGCATTTACAAGATTTTCGGGTGTTACAAATTCATCATTACCTATACCCTTTGCAAATCCGCGAAAAAGCAATGAAGTAATAACGCCGGAATTGCCCCTCGCGCCCCTAAGCAGCGCCGAGGCGTTTATTGATGCCACTTTGCCGGCGGTTTCACCCTCCAGCTTTTCAAGCTCACGGGCGGAGCTGCCTAAAGTCATTGACATATTGGTGCCCGTATCCCCGTCCGGCACAGGGAATACGTTGAGTTCATCGGTCTGCTTTCTGTTATTTACAAGATTGTTCGCTGCGGAAATTAATGCGTCGCGCAGCATATCTCCGTTAATCAATATATAACACTCCTTAGATAGGATAACAAAAATCGAAATTTAATTTTATTCCTTAATACCGTCAACCTTTACAATGACCTTGTCAACGGTTATTCCTGTTCTTTCTTCCACAGCATATTTTACCTTTTCGGTAATGCTTGCCGCAATTGCGTTGATGTTCATGCCGTAGATTACGACAATGTGTATTTCAACCTTTACGGAATCGGTGTTGCCTATGACCTTTATTCCCGTATCAATGGTATTGGATCTGTTGAACTTATTTATAAGACGCTGCTTACCGCTGCTCGGCACCATGCCCGCCACACCGAAGCAGGAGGTTACCTCGTTACCAATAAGCTTCGAAAGATACGCTTCCGAAATGTCTATTGTGCCCAATCTGGTCTCATACGCGATCATATAATCACCCTACCCTTTCAATAAACTGAATATGAATCAATCGAAAAAAATATATCACTCAAAGAGGAGTTGTTTACATTCCTTATTTTTTTATTGCAAAACAGCACTCCGGTTCTGTAACAGACAGGAACAATCGGCATTTCGGTTTGAAGTACCGAAGCTAAATCCTTAATTGTGTTGCTGCCGTTATATAAGCCTTCAAGAACCTCCCGCGCGGTGGTTTTCGGTTGTGTCTGCTCGCCGCTTTGTGGGTCGGACTGATTATTCTCATCGGAAGACTCGATAGGCGCCCCGAAAGCTGCCTGCCCGTCTTTTGCAATCAGCGGGGATATGTCCATATTATCGGTAAGCTTAATCTCGCCGATATAAAGCTGGAAATTCCCCTGTTTTAAACTTTCAATATAATCGCTGTATGATTTTTCAACAACGGTGATATCAATTCCGGAATTTTTAAGTTGCTTTGCAACAGTCCTTGCGGCCAGAACCCTTAAACGATTTTCGGAATTGACAAGCAAGGAAAATCTTAAAGGTATACCGCTTTTATTGGTACGTATTCCCTGGCTGTTTAATTTATTATAACCTATCTCTTCCAAATTCTCAACAGTTATTTCATCATTTGCTTCTATTTGTATGTTTTGTACAGCCTTGGTTTCACTCCATTCAGGGTGGAAAAGGCCGGTCGCCGGCAGGGCGTTGTTGTAATAGGCCTCTTCGCATATTTTCGCCCTGTTAAGAGCCGTGGATATTGCGCTGCGCATGGCTCGCTCTCCAAGCGGGGCATAATTTTGATTTATTCCGATGTAAACCAGATTATTAAGGTTAATATTATATTTTTTTCCGCTCATCCGCATAATATTCCCGTCGGATATGTCGGTAAAATACATATCTGCCGCACCGACTTCGGTATAATGGGTAACCGATTCACTGTCGGGCGCGTTGATAAGCCGTATTTCCTTTATGGAACCCTTTTTGCCGAAATAAAACTCATTTTGAATAAGACCGTCCTTTGTGCCGTTGAGTTTGTATCTGCCGCAGCCTATCGGGGGCTGATACACTCCGTCCGCGTCCTTGACGGTGTCGCTGCCGCTTTTGACAATAGGAAAGTCTAAAACATTGGCAAAATACGGGTCGGACTTTGTAAGGCGTATAACTACCTTCCCGCCCGCCTCTGTGGCCGAGGTCGCGCCGTAAAGCTTTGCGGCATAAGAAGTGTTTGAGTTTTTGGCAAGCTTGAAAGAATATACCACATCCGCGGCGGTAACCAAACTGCCGTCCGAAAAGCGCGCAGAATTTAAGGTAACGGTACATTCGGTCCCCGAAATATCTACCGATTTTGCCACGCAGAAAACCGGATTAAAGTTATTATCAACCTTTACAAGCGGGTCGTACAAAAGACGGCAAAGCTGACGGTTAATTTCGGTTTTGGCTGTATACGGGTTATAAGTATCCGCAGCGGAATAAAGCAGTGTTATAAAATTTGCGGTATTTGTTGCCGTTATGGAAGATGTTATTGCGGATGAAAGATCGCTTGAGTTGTTTACGGGACTGCCCTGGCACCCGCAAACAGAAGCGCACAGAACCAGTGCAACAGCGATATTGATTAGCTTTGCGTACTTCATTTGGATTCTCCGATTATTATTCTTTCTGTGCTTATGGTTTTTCCACAAGAGGTGTCAACATCAAAAATACAGGCATTAAGCGAGCTTTTGTTGCTTGACAGCTCAAATTTTGAATAGTCGTCAGATTTTAACCGGTTAATTATTATTTCACTTTTAACCCCTAAAACCGAGTTTTTGGGGCCGGTCATTCCGATATCGGTAATATAGCCGGTGCCGCCCGGCAGAACTTGGTTGTCGGCCGTCTGAACATGGGTGTGGGTGCCGTAAAAGACCGAAACCCTGCCGTCAAGATAAAGCCCCAGCGCCCTTTTTTCGCTTGTGGCTTCGGCGTGAAAATCCACGACAATCACGTTTGCCCCGTCGGACTTTGCCCTTTCAACCAACTCATCGGCGCATAAAAATGGGTTTTGCGCGTTTAGCTTTTCAAGAAAAATTTTCCCAGACAAATTGATTACCGCCACCGTGTACCTTCCCTTGTCAAGTAGGCAGTATCCGCTGCCGTTCGATGCATCGGGGAGGTTGTGCGGCCGCAGGACAAACCTGTTACGGTCGTAATACTCAAGCATTTCGCTGCGCCTGAAGGAATGATTTCCGCCGGTTATTACATCGGCGCCGCAGGCGAAAAGATATTCGGCGCTTTTAGGGGTTATGCCGTTGCCGTCGGCCGAGTTTTCACCGTTTATTATTACCGTATCTATTTTTTTACTAAGCTTTAATTCCGGCAATGTGCGGCGAACCATTTCACAACCGCTGCTTCCGCAGACATCGCCAATACAAAGAAGTCGCATTATTTTCCTCCGAATATGATTTATGCAGCACATGCCGTGTTAATTTATATTATAAAACAAAAAAAGTGATTGTCAAACCATTTAAAAAAGCAATTTAAATTATTAAAACAAAAATTTTTAATTTAAAAATCACACGCCGCAAAGGTTAAAGGGTGGTATAAACTGCTCGTCAGCGCTGCCCCTTTCCTGTATGAAAACATTTGAAAAATTAAAATCGCAAATGTGGTTTAAAACCTTTTCGTATTCACGCTTTGTGATTTTGCGGTTTAAAACGGGATGGTTTTTCGCATCACCAAAGGGGAGGTACTGGCTCATAAGGCTGAAAAACGCGTTGGGGGCATTATCCTTCACCCAATCAAAAATACCTATGGCATCATTGGTACTAAGCGGCAGCACCAAATGCCTTACAATCAGCCCTTTTTTCATAATGCCGTCCTCAATTACACATTCCGGCTGCTGGCGGTAGCACTCTAATATCGCGGCTTTGGCGATATTCGGATAGTCGGGGGCGTTTGAGTACTCCTTTGCCTTGTTTTCGGATAAATATTTAAAATCTAAAAGGAAAATATCTATATATCCCTCAAGCATTTTAAGGGTTTGGGTGCTTTCATAGCCGCCGGAGTTGTAGCATATCGGGATTTTCGGCCTGTAAATATCAAGCGCCTCTTTTATCGCCAATGCGTAGTGGGTTGGGGTTACAAGATTAATATTATGCGCACCCTTCTGCTCCAATTCAGAAAATATTTTTGCAAGACGGTTTACGGTGATTTCTTTGCCTGCAATACCCCTTGACACCTCAAAGTTCTGGCAGTATATACAGGACAATGAACAGCCGCTGAAAAAGATTGTACCCGAGCCGTTTTTGCCGCTGATTACCGGCTCTTCCCAAAAATGCAAAGCAGCCCTTGCTACTCTTGGCAGCAAAGGCATTTTGCAATATCCGCCGTTGTTTTGTTGCGGCGTGCGCCGGACGTTACATTGTCTTGGGCAAAGCCGGCAGTTCATCAGAATTTCCCTTCTTTCTGATTTCCGTAAGCCTGCGCTTATAAACCAGACCTTCGTAGGTTCTTTTTGCAAACACTCTGCCTAAAAATCTGCGGCGGCAGGCGGGACATTCCATTCTTGCGGCGAACCAACGGTTTTTGTATTTCCAGTTGCTTTTGCGTTTCAATCTTTCGCCACATTCGGAGCAATTAAAGGCAAAATATTTTAAGTCAAGCTCCTTATCGTTAATTTCGGTAATCGGATAGGGCTTGAATCTGAGCTTTTCGTAAAAGCTCGGCACCTTTGCATCCTTTATAAGAGAGCTTAAAACCTGCGAATCATAGCACAGCTTAAAAAGCTTTGCGCAAACCGTACTGTCGGCAAGGGCGGTGTGCATATCGTAATTTGAAATATCTATCCCGAAGAACTGCGCCGCCGCCTCGAGGGAAACCTGATTGTTGCTTTCATACCCTAAAAGCTTCATTTTATATTGCACAAGCTTTTGCAGGTCAAGATATAAATTTAAAATAAAACCGGTGCCGGTATTTTCAAGCAGCTTTTCGTTTTCCACAATGGCATAAAGATCGGAATCGCTCCAAGTCATTGTAACCTCGGCGCCTTTTGAAAAACTGTTGAAGGCCCGTACGGCATCAGCCAACGGGACCCCCGACAGCATTTTTTCGCTTGTAATTCCGGTAAGCTGCGCAAAGCGCGTGCTGACCTTTTTAGAAATGTCCGAGTGGATTGTGGCTTCAAACGAATTTATAATCTCAAATTCGCTGTTAAGCCTTACAGCGCCTATTTGCAGGATTTGGTTTATAAAACGCTTTTGCTCTTTGTAATAAACGCTGTCCCATTCAAGGTCTAAAATTACATACTCCATTACTAAAGGGCAATTTCTCCTTATACAGCAGGTATTGTGATGGAAGGCTTTGCGTTTACATCGGTAAGACCGAAAATTCTCTCGGCGGCAACCTTCATCCAGTCTCTTGCGGCGCCGTATGTCGCAACATAATTATCGCAATCACTAACAAGCTCGATATCACAGGGTGATTCCATGGCTACTACTACCAAAATTTTGCCAAGCCGCTTTAACGCGTTGTAAAGCTCAACCTGTTTTGTGAAGATGATTGCGCTGCAAATACCAAGCACGATAACATCGGCATCCTTTGCAACCTCAATCGCCTTTTCAATGTCCTCTTTGCCGGGGTCAAGCTTTACTACAATACCGTTTGTATTTTTGTGAATTGCCCTGATTTCTTTCTCAAGCATATCAATGCACTGTTTTTCATCCATAGCAGCCTTTATTTTCTGCGGCTCAACACTGATAACGGATACTTTCTTCTTTTCATCAAGCTTAAGCGGCAAATCGCTTTGTCTGAAGACAGAAACGGATTTTGAAGCCAGCTCAAACAACATTTCCTGATGTTCCTTGCAGCCGACAATTTCTTTGGCTTTCTTGGGGTCTGCATATCTGTTTTCAAACAGATTAATGCTTTCCTTGGCCTTGAGTATTCTCATTACGCTCTCGTTGATAATATCTTCGGAGATTTCTCCGCTCTTGGCGGCTGCCAAAATAGCATCGTAACCCTCTTTGAAATGGTCGAAATTACCGCGCAAAAGCACCAAATCGCAGCCCGCCTTTATAGCAAGAACAGAGGCCACACCTGTGCCATAATTATCCTGAATGGCCTTCATGCGCATGGCATCGGTCATAATAAGTCCGTCAAAGCCGAGTCTTTCTCTTAAATATTCATAAGTCAGCGTGCGGGAAAGGGTAGCCGGATATTTCGGGTCAATAGCGTCGACAATAACATGACCCATCATTATTCCGTCCACGCCGTCCTTTATAAGCTCTCTGAAAGGTACAATATCCTCGTTTTCAAGCTCTTCGACCGTCTTGGTGATGTGTGCGGTACCCTTGTGGGCATCGGTGGCGATGGAGCCGTATCCGGGGAAATGCTTGCCCATGGAAAGCACACCGCCATCTCTGAAGCCGCGTTTCATTGCTACAACGTGCCTTGCCACAAGCTCGGGATCCTCACCGAAGGTGGCAGCCTTCATTGTCTGTCTGCCCGGATATCTGAATACGTCACAGATGGGGGATTGTATCTGGTTGACACCCATTGACCTGAATTCCATTGCGGTCGCCTTTGCAATCTTATAGGTCAGTTCGACATCATCCGCAACGCCGAAGCACATATGGCTTGCGTAAACCATTGCATTGTTGCGGTTGATATCGGATCTGCAACCGCCCTCCTGGTCGACCGAAATAATAAGCGGAAGCCTTGAAAGCTTTTGAAGTTCGTTTAAAAACTCGGCGTTTTCGTCCGGCAAATAATATTTATTCGGTTCGCCCACAACAACGCTTGCATTGTCAAATTCGGCATCGGGACAATATCTTACAACCCCGACATTGTATTCGGTTACCGCGCGGCGAATATCGTCGGTAATCTTATCAGACTGCAGAATAGGTACGCACATCTGACCTACCTTTTCCTCCAAAGTCATGCTGTTTAAAATCTCTTTAAGCATTTTTACCACCCTTTAAAAATTTTATAAATTTGTTGTATAACTCGTTCTCGACCGATTCAGTGTAATTGCCGGCCGTAAACATTTCAAAATAGGTAGATTTAAGGCTGTTCCAGCACTCGGTCTCATTTCCCGGGATGATGGGGTAAAACCGTGCTCCTGCCTTCTTTGCGGCCTCGTAATCCCCCGGCGCATCGCCGACCATAAGCATTTGCTTGCCGTCGTATCCATGCTCCTTTGCGAACAAAAGCTGCGCCGATTTTTTGCCGAACTCCTGCCCCGCAATGAAATCAACCGATTTTGTAAGTCCCGCGTTTGACCAGTCCTTTAAAAGGCCATCATAGGAAGCCGAAGAAACCACCATAATGTCGGCCGATTTTGCCATGTATTCTACCGTTTCGGTAACGCCCTGAAAAGGGGGTATATTTTTGGTTTGCTCCTCAAAATATTTATCTCCAAGTTTGCTCCACTGCATAACCTTCTTGTTAAAATCGGACGGGTGCTCTGCGTTCCATTTTTCAAGCCCCGCATTGGAAAGCGGCAAACCGGAATTTAAAAATTCTTCGAAATCCTCAAGCCTTTCATCAAAATCGCAGCCCGCCTCTTTTAACTCCTTAAAGGACATATAAAGTCCCGGGAATCGGTTAATTCCCCGATCCATTGAATAAAGGTTAATTCGCTCGGCAATTTCTTTAAAACGGTCAGCATACTTTTCAAGCCCGAAAACCTCAATCGCGGCCGGAATAAATGAGCCGGTGTGTTTGATTGTCATGGAATCGAAAACCGTGCCGTCGGAATCTATCCCTACAAAGAAGGGCTTTTTCTTGACAAAGTCCATGCCTTAATCCTCCTAAAATATTTTAAAGTTGCTGTTATATAGATGATTATTTTTTCCTTGATTCCGCCTTCATACGCTCTTCCTTGTTTAAAATTCGCTTACGAAGACGTATGCTTTGGGGCGTTATCTCTACAAGCTCGTCGGTTTTTATAAACTCAAGCGCCTGCTCAAGGCTTAATCTGGAGGGCGGAACCAGCCTCAACGCATCATCAGAGCCGGCAGCACGCATATTGGTCATCTGCTTTTTCTTGCAGACGTTGCAGACAATATCCTCGTTTTTCGGGCTTTCGCCGACAATCATGCCTTCATACACCTCCACACCGGGGCCGATGAACAGCCGTCCTCTGCTTTGGCCGTTGAAAAGGCCGTAGCTTGTAGCCTCGCCCGCTTCGTAGGCTATTATGGAGCCGGTCGAGCGTTGCTCTATTTCTCCCTTGTAGGGCTGATAGCTGTCAAAAACATGATTCATTGTTCCGTTGCCGTTTGTGTCGGTCAGAAACTGCGAACGGTATCCTAAAAGTCCGCGGGCGGGAATTAAAAACTCCATGAAAGAAGCCCCGCCGTCGCGCGTGGTCATGTTTTTTATTTCTGCCTTTCTGCTACCGAGTCTTTCCATAACCACTCCGACGTATTCCTCAGGAACCTCAATACTCAGCAGTTCTACCGGTTCAAGCAAATTTCCGTTCTCGTCATGCTTGAAAATTACCTCGGGGGCTGAGACCTGAAAT
>JBMNVM010000012.1:0-15557 GCA_050946805.1 Acutalibacteraceae bacterium
TTAACCTGACTGATAAGAACCTGACCGCCGCTGTGGGTGTATTTAACCGCGTTGTCAATAATATTTATAAAGACCTGCTTTAAGCGGTTGGGGTCGCCCAAAACCTCAAGCGATACCGCGGGCGGATTGTAAATAAGCTCAATACCGTTTTGGCGGCAAAGCTCGGCGTACATATCTGCGCACTCACTCAAAAGTTCGGTTACGTCAAGCGGCTGTGAAACAAGGGTCAGCCGTCCGGTCTCCAGCCTTGAGAAGTCAAGCAGCTCCTCCACAAGCCCCGAAAGCCTCTCCGATTCCGACAGCACCACTTCAAGACCCCGCTTTACAAGCTCCTCATCGGTACCAATGGACATTTTTGCCGTTTCGCCCCAGCCCCTGATTGCGGTCAAGGGGGTGCGAAGCTCATGCGATACCGAGGATATAAAGTCGTTTTTTAAATGATTCGCCTCGGCAAGCTCGGCCGCCATGTAGTTGATGGCATCACACAGCTCGCCGATTTCGTCATTCTTTGAAATTTGAATACGCGAATCGAAGTCCCCCATGGCAATTTTCCTTGCCATGTTGCTGACGTCCCTTATGGGGCGCACTATGGAACGGACGAAATAAAGCCCCGAAAGACCGAAGATAGCAAGTATTATAATTGTTACGATGCTTAAAATCAAGACAAACCAAAAGGTCATCCTGTTTACCGCCCTTAAGGAGGTTATCCAGCGGTAGGAGCCCAAAAATTTGCCTTTTGAGTCAAAAAGCGGGGTTGTTCCGGCAAAAATCGGCTCGGCCTCGTCGGTTCTAAGCCTTAAATACTGCGGTTTGCCGGTCTGCTTTGCCTTGTAGTAGTCCGGCATTCCGTCCTTTTCACGGTGAAAGCCGGAGGTGGAAACGATTATATTGTCATTCTTGTCGATTACCTGAACCTCTATTTTGGATTTATACTGAAACTCCCCCGCAAGCGCTATTGCCGAATCGCTGAAATTTGCTTCGTTAAGCCCCGACAGGGAGTTGAAGTCATATGAATACTCGTTGGCGAGAACCTGTATTCTTTCGGTGTATATTGAATAAAAGAGTATGGAAAAAGCGGCTGCCGAAAGGGTAATAACAACGGCTATAATCAAAAAGATATTTAAAAACCAGCGTGTGGTAATACTTTTGAACTTAAGCTCCAGCTGCACTTTTCCACCTCCTTTAAAATTTATATTAATCAGTTCACGCTCCACTTATAACCCATTCCCCATACCGTAACAAGGTGCTTCGGGTTTGAAGGATCGTCCTCTATCTTTTTGCGAAGGCGCCTTATATTGACGTCGACAATCTTTTCCTCGCCGAAATAGTTGGTTCCCCAGACCTTGTTTAAAATATCGGTGCGGTCAAGAGCCACGTCCGGGTTGTTGAAGAAATATTCAATCATCTGAAATTCAACCTGCGTAAGCTCAATATTAACCCCGTTTTTAAGGAGTGTCCTTCGTCTTAAATTCAGTGTAAATTCCCCTAAGGTTATTTCATCGGAATTATTGGCGGTCGCTGCGTTCTTTGTGTGCATCTCCACCCTGCGGTAGAGGGAATCGACCCGAGCCAAAAGCTCGGTCGGGCTGAAGGGCTTTGTTATGTAGTCGTCAGCCCCGAGCATCAGTCCGCTTATCTTATCCATTTCCTGTGTTCTTGCCGTCAGCATAATAATTCCTAAATTTTCGCTGCGCTTTCTGAGCTCCTTGCAAAGGGTGAACCCGTCCATGCCCGGCATGGATATGTCAAGCAGGGCAATATCGAAGCCTTCAGGGTCGTTGTCGTAAATATCGAGCGCCTCCTCGCCGGAGCCGGCCTCGGTAATGTCGTAGCCTACGCGCCTTAAGTTTATGGCTTCGAATTCACGGATTGCGGCTTCGTCTTCAACTATCAAAATTCTTTTCAATTGCTATTCACCTCAAAACAGTTTAAAGTCGGCTTTCACCTTATTATAATCCACTCCGTCATTTATTGCGGCTTCAGAAATGTGGCATATATAGGAGGTCTCACCGTCATTTACAATTTCAATCAAATCACGATTTTTGTATTTTCCGGCATCCCATTCGCTTTTCTTTACAGCCTTTATGAACATAAGCCTTTCCTCTGCCGCGAGGGTGTCAGGGTTGTATCGGTAGATCTCCATAAGTGAGCTTTCCGGATCCTTTAAAATGGCAATTCTGTCCACCCATTTTTTCGGGATGACATAGTAATAACGATCACTCGTGTTCATCGCGGCGGTAAGCTGGTTGGTCAAGGCCTCCCCGTTAAAGGAGCACCAGTTGGTAAGATAAATCTTCTCGCGGATTTCTGACCTTGCTACCATCGGAACGTCTGTCTGTATCGGTATTTCCAAAATCCCGTCGTCATTTATATCCTTGGTTTCAAAGGCGGCCGAGCGAAGGGTGCGAACGGTCTCCCTGCTATCGGTACTCCGCAGCGGATTTACAAGCCGCCCCTTTTCAAGGAAAATTACCTCGGTAACCGCGCCCACGCCCTTTATCTCGTCAATATACATCGCCGGCTTGCCGTTAGAAAGGGTTGAATATTTCGGCTCGTTTATAGTCTTGACCGTACTGTCAAGCTCGCAAGAACCCGTTTCCGCCACTCCGGCATTTGTAATGGTGTAAAGGGAGGCGGTGTTCAGCGCTTGGGACGGTAGGGATTTTACAATGAAAATTTCATTGTGATTGTCCTCGTCAAGGTCGCAGGGGACAAAATGGGTGTACTGCTGAAGCATTCGCTGGGTAAGGGTGTTTTTAGAAAGGCTGTAAACGGCAAGCTGCAGCTCGCTGCTGCCGTAAATTTCCCAGCCGACCAGTATTTCCTGAATTCCGTCCCCGTCAAGGTCGCAAAAATCCAGTTTGTCCACACCGCCGGCTACAATCTGCTGCTTGGCGACCGAATGCCACTCGCCGCGGTTATAAACAATGGCGTTGATGTGCATTACGGTCGATTCTTCGCCCTGCGTGCTGTAAAAGGCAAATACTTCCAAAATGCCGTCATTATCAATATCCTGCTGGACTATGGCCGAGCGGTAATCGCCGCGGGAGGGGTATTGCAGCTTGTAGCCCTTGGCGGCGCTTTTTTTAATGGCTTCGTCAATCGGGCGCATATCGGCGGGCAGCGGCGGCGGAGATAAAAGCTCAGCCGTATCAACCGTAAAAATATCGCAGCCGCAAAGGGAAATCAATATTGCCAGTGTGTAAAAAACGCAAAGAAATTTTCTTAACAACATTATCCCCCATTCCGCCGTTTGCGGCACTGATTTATATATATTTATACAAAATAAAGTATACCATATTGTGCGGGAAAAATAAAGATATTTTAACAATAAAAATTCAAAGTTCCGCCAAAACCTTTTTAAGTCAAAATGATTTGCCATATCACCTTTGAACGGTTGACAAACTCTTAAATAATTTGTTATAATGTTATGAATATTATAATGGAGTAATTTCGTTTGGAGGCGGGATAAATGCTTAAAAGCATGACCGGCTTCGGCAGGGCGTCGGAAAAAATCGACAATCTTGATATTACGGTCGAAATAAAGTCGGTAAATCACAGATATTTCGAATTCTCCGCAAGAATGTCGAGAGCCTACCAGTACATCGAAGAGGACCTTAGGGCATTGTGCCAGCAAAGCATAACAAGGGGCAAGGTTGAAATCACGGTTTCGATTGAGGACAATACCGAAAACGGCACCGCGGTGGAAATCAACCGTCGCTATGCGGACGGCTATATTTCCGCCCTTAGACAGTTGGCGCGGGAGTACAAAATCAAGAACGATTTAAAGCTTTCGGCGCTGATAAACAATCCTGAGCTTTTGAAGGTAAAGCGGCAGACGACCGACGAGGAGGCCGTGAAATCCGCCGTTTTAGCGGTAGCCGCCAAGGCGCTTGAGGGGTTTGTCCAAATGCGCATAACCGAAGGCGAAAAGCTGAAAGCGGATGTGCTGTCACGGGTAGAGACCATTCTAAAAGCGGTCGAGTTTATCGAGCAGCGCGCTCCCGAAACGGTCAGGCAGTACAGGGAACGGCTTGAACAGAAGATGAAGGAGCTATTAGGTACCGCGGCGGTGGACGAGCAGCGGCTTATCACCGAAACCGCCCTGTTTGCCGACAGGATTGCCGTTGACGAGGAAACGGTAAGGCTTAGAAGCCATATTTCACAGATGTGCAACCTCCTTGAATCCGGCGGTGTTATCGGCAAAAAGCTGGATTTTCTAATTCAAGAAATGAACCGCGAGGCCAATACCATCGGCTCTAAATCACAAAATGTGGAAATTTCGCATACGGTGGTTAACATCAAGTCGGAAATCGAGAAAATCCGCGAACAAATCCAGAATATCGAGTAGCAGGCCATAACCTGCCGAATTTGGAGGTAATATTAATGAAATTGGTAAACATCGGCTTTGGGAACATGGTTTCCGCCGCAAGAATGGTTGCGATAGTAAGCCCCGAATCGGCGCCCATAAAGCGTATTATTCAGGACGCTAAGGAAAAGGGCACACTTATAGATGCCACCCACGGCCGGCGGACAAGGGCGGTTATTATAACCGACAGCGACCACATAATCCTGACCTACCTGCAGGCTGAAACCCTTGCCAACCGAATTGATTCCGACGAGGATACCGCAGTAGAGGCTGATGAGGATGAGTAAAGGCGGAATTTTCATAATATCCGGCCCGTCGGGTTCGGGAAAGGACACGCTGCTTCGGGAACTCTTTAAAAGATGTCCCGATCTTAAATTTTCCATTTCCTCCATAACCCGTAAAATGCGCGAGGGGGAGAAGGAAGGCGAAAAGTACAACTTTATATCCCGCGAAGCCTTCGAGCAGATGATAAAAGAGGATAAGCTTTTAGAGTATAACCTTTATCTTGACAATTACTACGGCACCCCGCGCGAACCGGTCGAACGTGCCGCAAATGAAGGGCACGATATATTTATCGAGGTTGACGTAAACGGTGCCGCCAACATAAGAAAAAAGCTGCCGGGGGTTGTGAGCATATTTATAATGCCCCCCTCCTTCCAAGAGCTTAAAAGGCGGCTTTCGGGCAGGGGCACCGAGTCCGAAGAAGCAATAGCCCGCCGATTGGGGCAATCCCTTAGCGAGATTGAACGCGCCGCAGAATATGACTATATCGTCGTCAACGATGATTTAGAAAAGGCGGTTGACGATATAGTAGCGATAATTACAAGTCATCGTCTTACAACAAACAGGCAAAAACATATTATCAACGAGGTGTTAAAAAATGCTAAACCCTAACATAGGAAAACTCATACAGAAATACGACAACAGGTATCGTCTTGTGCTTGATGTTGCGCGCACCGCGCGCGAAATTTCCCAGAAAGCCATTGAAAGCGGCGAAACTCCGATAGAAAAACCGGTAAGCGCCGCCATTGACAAATTAGCATCCGAGGCCTAATCGGCATACATTAATTTAAGGGGGATACGGGTATGCAGGGACTTGTGGCAAGGATTGCTTTGCAGGGTGCCACTGCGGCTTTTGATAAGCTTTATACCTATATAATCCCTCCGGATTTGTCATCAAAAGCGCAAGCGGGCTGCCGCGTGCTGGTACCCTTCGGCAAGGGCAACCTAAAGCGGGAGGGCATGATTTTCGAAAGAGGCTGCGAGGAGTTAAAAGGGCTTAAAAGCATTATCGCTTTAATCGACAAGGAGCCGATATTAAGCGGGAAAATGCTTTCTCTTTGCGAATATCTGCGGGAAAGCACCTTTTGCACCTATTACGATGCCATCCACGCGGTTTTGCCGGCAGGGCTTACCTGCAGGCTTGTAAACTACTATTCCGCCAATGAAGAATTTTCCGAAATTTCGCTTTTACAGGACAGCGAGCGGGAGGTTTACTCCTTTTTGCTGTCGGCCGGCGAAAAACCGGGCGACGAGATAAGAAAAAAGCTTTCGGTAACGGCCGAGCTGCTTGAAAAAATGACCGAAAAGCAGGCGCTTATCAAAAACAGCGACACCAAGCGCCGCATGAACGATGCCACCGAAAAATGGGTGCGAATACATGATGGCGCAAACCTTCAAGAGATTCGGCTTACAAATAAGCAAAAAGAGGTTATATCGCTTCTTGAACAGGTGCAAAGCGCCTCTGTAAAGGAGATATGCTATTTTACGGGCGTATCGCCGGCCGTTGTGTCCGCACTTGTCAAAAAGGAAATACTTATTGCGTTTGAAAAGCAGGTTTACAGAACCCCCGTAATTAGCAATATTGCGCAAAATAGGGAAATAATAGATTTAACCGACGAGCAGCAAAAGGCCTTTGACGGGCTTTTGCAAAAATTTCTCGAACCGAAACCTGCCGCGGCGCTGCTTTACGGAATTACAGGGTCGGGCAAAACGCAGGTGTTTTTAAAGCTTGTCGACAAGGCGGTGGAAAGACGGGTCGGCACCATAGTAATGGTGCCGGAAATCGCGCTGACCCCGCAGCTTATATCCATTTTCGCGGCGCGGTACGGCAACAAAATTTCGGTTTTCCACAGCGCCATGTCAATGGGTCAGAGAATGGACGAATGGAAGCGCATAAAAGACGGCAGCGCGCTTATAGCCATTGGTACCCGAAGCGCCGTTTTCGCCCCGTTTGACAATTTGGGGCTTGTAATAATCGACGAGGAGCAGGAGCACACCTACAAATCCGAAAACTCGCCGAGATTCCACGCAAGGGACGTGGCGCGCTTTAGAATATCGCAGGGCAGCGGGCTCTTGTGTTTGGCCTCCGCCACGCCGTCGGTCGAAAGCTATACGGCGGCAATAAAGGGCAAACTTTCCCTTTTTACCCTTAAAAACCGCTACGGCAACGCGGTTTTACCGACCGTTGAAATAGTGGATATGCGGGAGGAACTGCGTTGCGGCAACACAGGAGCTGTAAGCCGCAGACTCTATGAAGCTCTTTGCGAAACCTTAGAAAACGGCCGGCAGGCAATACTTTTACTTAACCGCCGCGGGCACAACACATATATTTCCTGCCCCGACTGCGGAAGCACCGCCGTTTGCCCCCACTGCAGCATATCCTTAACATATCATTCGGCCAACAAACGGCTTATGTGCCACTATTGCGGGTATTCGGTCGTTTCATCAAAAAAATGCCCCGAATGTGGCGGCGAGCATATGAAGTTTTTAGGGCTTGGAACCCAGAAGGCCGAAGAGGAGCTGAAAGTTCTTTTCCCCGATGCCAAAATCCTCCGCCTTGATGCGGACAGTACGGTTTCGCGCGATTCCTATTCATCATATTTAACCGATTTCGCAAACGGCAAATACAACCTGCTTTTGGGCACCCAAATGGTCGCAAAGGGGCTTGATTTCCCGAATGTTACGCTTGTAGGCGTGCTTGGGGCGGACAATTCGATGTACAGCGAGGATTTTCGCAGCACCGAACGCACCTTCGCCCTCTTAACACAGGTGGTCGGCCGCGCGGGAAGGGGCGAAAACCCCGGCATTGCGGTAATTCAAACCTTCAATCCCGATAATAATATTATCGAGCTTGCCAAAAATCAGGATTACGAGAGTTTTTACAACGAAGAAATATTAAACCGTAAGATAATGATTTATCCGCCTTATTGCGACATATGCGTAGTAAGCACCCGCTCAAAAAGCAAACAAATGGCGCAAAAAGGCATTGAGGATATTTTCGGCGAAATTAAAAGGCTTGTGGAAACAAAATATAATTCAATTAAAATTATAATTTTAGGCCCATCCCCCGCGGCGGTGGCCAAGGTGAAAAACCGCTACCGCTACCGGATGATAATAAAATGCAAAAACAACGCCTTATTCAGGCAAATGATCAAAGAAGCCACTGCAATAAAGCTGCCGCAGGACACGGCGGTTGCGGTGGATATAAACCCCGAAACGATAATATAACGGTGATGATAAAAAATGGCAATAAGAAATATAGTAAAAATAGGAGACGATGTGCTTCGCAAGGTTTGCCGCACACAGCTTAAATTCGACGATAAGCTTGCTACTTTGCTTGACGATATGGCCGAAACCATGTACTCCGCCGAGGGCGTAGGCCTTGCGGCGCCTCAGGTTGGGGTTTTAAGGCGGGTCTGTGTTGTGGATGTGGGTGACGGTCTGATTGAGCTTGTAAATCCAGTAATAATCGAGAAAAGCGGCTCGCAAATCGGAACCGAGGGCTGCCTTTCCATTCCCGACAGGTATGAAGAGGTTGAGCGCCCCATGAATGTTACGGTAAGGGCACAGGATCGCAAGGGAAATACCTTCACAATTTCGGCCGAGGGCTTTAAAGCAAGGGCTTTGTGCCATGAAATAGACCATCTTGACGGTATTCTTTATTTAGATAGACTATAAAGGAGCTATATATGAGAATTGTTTTCATGGGTACTCCCGATTACGCCGCAAAAACCTTGGAAAAGCTGATATCATCAAAGCACGAGGTTGTGGCGGTATTCGCCCAGCCGGACAAGCCGGTCGGCAGAAAACAGGTGCTTACCCCGCCGCCCGTAAAGGTACTGGCGGCAGAACACAGTATCCCGGTCTATCAGCCCGCAAGCCTTAAAACGGGGGAACATACACAGATTTTGGAGCAAATCGCCCCCGATGCTATCGTGGTTGTGGCCTACGGCAAAATTCTGCCGGAGGATATTTTATCTATACCTAAATACGGCTGCATTAACGGCCACGCCTCGCTGCTTCCGAAATATCGCGGCGCTTCGCCGATACAGTGGAGCATAGTCTGCGGCGAGACCGAAACCGGAGTTACCACCATGCTTATGGACAAGGGTATGGACACCGGCGACATTTTAGAGCAGACAACCGTCAAAATCGGCGAGGACGAAACCGCCGGAGAGCTGTTCGAGCGCTTGTCCGAAATCAGCGCCGACCTTATGCTTTCCACCCTTCAAAAGCTTGAAAACGGGACAATTACCCCAAAAAAGCAGGACGAAAGCAAGGCTACTTACGCTCCTATTATAAAAAAGGAAATGGCGCTACTTGTTTTTACCAAAAGCTCGGCCGAAATTTTCAACGCGGTAAGAGGATTTTACCCGTGGCCATGTGCCTATTTCTTTATAGAAGGCAGGCGTATTAAGGCCATAAAGTGCAGGCTTGGAGATAAAACCTCATCGCCCGCCGGCGCGGTGGTCGGGAATACCGATTATTTGGAGGTTGCCTGCGGCGACGGCCGTACCGTAATTTTTGAAATCCTGCAGCCCGAAGGCTCAAGGCAGATGTCCGCAAAACAGATGCTGTGCGGCCGTCCGGTAGCGGCGGGATATATAATAGGTGGCCAAAATGGATAATCCGCGAAAGGTCGCCGCGCTGGTACTTCAAAAAATCGAAAGGGACGGCGCCTTTTCGAACCTTACATTGGCCGAACAGCTTAAAAACCGGAACTTGACCGACAAGGACAAGGCTTTGGTTTCCGCCCTTGTCTACGGCGTTTTGGATAGAAAAATAACCCTTGACTATGTGCTGTCCCGCTTTGTTAAAACCCCGATTGAAAAAACCGCTCCCTTTACCCTTCAGGTTTTAAGGACGGCGCTTTATCAGATAATGTATATGGACAAGATACCCGAAAGCGCGGCGGTAAACGAAGCGGTAAAGCTTGTAAAAAACTCAAAGGAAAGCCGCAATTCGGGCTTTGTAAACGGTGTTTTGCGCTCGGTGTTAAGAACCCAAATCTCACTGCCTGAAGGGGAGGATATAAACTCCCTAAAGGTTCGCTATTCCTGCCCCGAATGGATAATAAATAGTTTTGTTAAGGATTACGGCCTTGAAAATACAAAGGCAATATTGGCGGAAAGTCTTAAAACCCCGCCCTTGACGGTACGGGTAAACACCCTTGTTTGCGACCTTGGAACCATAAAAAGGGAGTTTGAAAATCAGGGTGTTTCGTTTAGCGACGGTATTTGCCAAAACTCCCTTGATATTCACAAAGGAATAGATATTACAAAAAATGAATTATATATTAACGGCAGCATTTTTGTGCAGGACGCGGCTTCGCAATCCGCGATTGCCGTTTTGGCGCCAAAGCCGGGCGAGCGTGTGCTTGATATGTGTGCCGCTCCCGGCGGCAAAAGCTTTACAATGGCCTGCCTTATGGAGAACAAGGGCGAGATTGTCGCCTGCGATTTGCACCCGCACCGTGTCGAGCTTATAGAAAAATCGGCAGAAAGGCTGCAAATTAAAATTATAAAAACCAAAGTAGCGGATGCTACGGTGTTTGACCAAACGCTTGGAAAATTTGACTGTATTTTATGCGACGTTCCCTGCTCCGGTTTGGGGGTTATGCGCCGCAAGCCGGACATTAAATATAATAAAGAGCATGATTTTAAGGAATTAGAGCAAATTCAGTACAAAATACTTACCAATGCCGCAAAATATTTGAAAAAGTGCGGCAGAATACTTTATTCAACCTGTACCCTTAGAAAAGCCGAAAACGAAAATCTTGTAATTCGTTTTCAAAAGGAGTATAATAACTTTCACAAAAAGTATGAGCATACCTTCATGACTCATTTAGACGGTACCGACGGGTTTTACTGTGCCCTGCTTACCGACTCGAAAAATTAAGGAGGAAAAGCCTTTTTGGGTAAAACCGATATAAAATCGCTGAATATTCCAAAGCTTCAGGCTTTGCTTTCGGAATTTGGGCAGCCCAAATTCCGGGCGGAGCAGATATTCAAATGGCTGCAAAGCGGCGTAAACGACTTTGAGCAAATGACAAATATACCGTTGTCTTTGCGACAGGCGCTGTCGGAACGCTGCTATATAGCCTCCGCCCGCATTGTGCGAAGGCTGGAGTCCAAAATTGACGGTACCGTGAAATACCTTTTTGAGCTTTTTGACGGCGAACGAATAGAATCGGTTTTAATGAAATACAAGCACGGTTATTCCCTTTGCATATCAACTCAGGTCGGCTGCCGCATGGGCTGCAGCTTCTGCGCTTCGGGGCTTTGCGGGTTGGTGCGAAACCTTACCGCCTCCGAAATGCTGGCGCAGATTACCGCGGCTCAAGAGGACAACGGTATTCGAATTTCCAACATTGTCATGATGGGTATGGGGGAACCGCTTGATAACTTTGAAAACTCGGTTCGGTTTTTGCAGCTTGTGTCGGATGAGAAGGGGCTGAATATAGGACTTCGCCACATATCCCTCTCAACCTGCGGGGTTGTGTCGGGGATTGAGCGGCTTAAAGACTACAATTTCCCAATAACCCTTTCGGTTTCGCTGCACGCGCCGAACGATGAAATACGATCCTCAATTATGAAAATTAACAGAAAATGGAACATAGAAAGCCTGCTTGCGGCCTGCAGGGACTATCAAAAGGTAACAACACGGCGCATATCCTTTGAATATGCGCTGATAGACGGGCTTAACGACACCAAGGAATGTGCCGATATGCTGGCCGAAAGACTTAAAGGCATTATGTGCCACGTCAATTTGATTCCCGCAAACTCGGTCAAGGAGAACTCTTTTAAAAAACCGGACGAAGAAAAAATACAGCGGTTTAAAAACTGGCTTAATTTACGCGGGGTCAACGCAACTATCAGAAGAACCCTTGGTGCCGATATTGACGCATCCTGCGGTCAACTGCGAAGAAGGGTACAGGAAGGTGATGAGATATGATATATCATGGCAAGACCGATACCGGCAAAATGCGCAACTCCAATCAGGATGATTTTGCCGTTTCGAAGCTGCCCGACGGGTCAGTAATCGCCGTCGTGTGCGATGGTATGGGCGGAGCCAATGCCGGCAACGTTGCCAGCAAAAAGGCTACCGAAGTCATATCCTCGTTTTTTACGCGATCTTACCGAAGCGGCCTTGATTCCAAAGCTGTTATCGCCCTGCTTCAGAGCGCTATTTTATCCGCCAATATCGAGGTTTACGATATGGCGCAAAAGGATCACGAGCTTTCCGGCATGGGGACGACGGTCGTCGCGGCCTTCGTTTCAAAGGACTTTGCGGTCATTTCGCATGTCGGGGACAGTAGGGCATATGCTGTGGGAAAAGAGATTGTGCAGCTTACAAGAGATCATTCAATCGTGCAATCGCTTATCGAAAGCGGGAAACTCACTCCCGAGGAGGCGCGGGTGCATCCGCGTCGGAATATAATTACGCGCGCACTCGGTATTGAGCCTGAGGTTCTCGTTGACAGTGATGAGTACACCTTAAAAAAAGGCGAAGCTTTGTTACTTTGTTCTGACGGTCTTTCAAATTATGTAAGTACCGATGAAATAAAAGAAATAATCAATTCAAATCCGTATGATAAGGTGCCGGATCTGCTGATCGAGCGTGCCAATCATAACGGAGGAGCGGACAATATCACTGTTGTAATAGTGAGCGTATAGCAGAAAGGATGAATTTTATGGATAGATTTGTAGGAAAACGTCTTGACGGACGGTATGAAATTCGGGAAATAATCGGCGTGGGCGGAATGGCGGTCGTGTATAAAGCGCACGACAATCAGGAAAACCGTACCGTAGCGGTAAAAATTTTAAAGGAGGAGTTCGTCTCTAACGAGGAGTTCCTCCGTCGTTTCAAGAATGAATCCAAGGCCATTGCCATGCTCTCACACCCCAATATCGTAAAGGTTTACGATGTAAGCTTCGGTGATTTGATTCAGTACATCGTTATGGAGTACATCGAGGGCATTACCCTAAAAGAGTTCATAGAGCGGCAGGGCAGCCTGCGCTGGAAGGATGCCGTTCACTTTACAATCCAGATTTTGCGCGCGCTCCAGCACGCCCATGACAAGGGCATTGTACATCGCGACGTAAAGCCTCAGAACATAATGGTATTGCCTGACGGAACTATTAAGGTTGCCGACTTCGGAATTGCCCGTTTCGCCAGAAGCGACCAGAGAACCATTACCGACAAGGCCATCGGTTCGGTTCATTACATCAGCCCCGAACAGGCAAGGGGTGAAAGGACCGACGAAAAGTCGGATATTTACTCGGTCGGCGTAATGCTTTATGAAATGCTGACGGGGCAACTGCCCTTCCAGGCTGAATCGGCCGTCTCGGTTGCGATTATGCAGCTGCAGCGCGACCCTCAAAACCCGTCCGAGATTAACGGCTCCATACCGCTCGGTTTAGAGCAGATCACCATGCACGCCATGCAAAAGACCCCGCAAAGGCGTTACCAGTCCGCGGCCGAAATGCTTTGCGATCTTGACACCTTCCGCAAAAATCCCGCCGCTACCTTTGAATATGATTATTTCGTTGACAATTCGCCCACAAAATTTGTCGGCAATTTCTCCGAAACAAGCGAGGTTTACCCCGAACAGGAACCGCCGGAGAAAACCAGCGTTATCCCCATTCTTACCGGTGTTGCGGTAACTTTGGTTATGGTTTTGGTAGTGCTTGGCATTATTTTTGTACCAAAGTACATGAACAAAAAATCGGCGGATATTGCCTGCCCCAATTTCGTGGGTCAAAAGTATGAAGATGTATTGAAAAACAAGGAATACACCGATAATTTTGTATTTGACGACAAGTGGGATCACAACGACGAATACGATTACGGATATATTTACGAACAGTCCGAGAAGCAGGGCGAAAAGCTGAAGAAGGGCGCGAAAATCACCCTTTATATCAGCATGGGACAGTCCACCAAGCGGGTTCCCGACGTTTACGGCAAGAGCGAGTCGGCCGCCGTGTCCGAGCTTAAAGCACAGGGCTTTGACACTGTTGTTGTGGAAATCCCCAGTGAGGACGTGGAAAAGGGTCTTGTTGTAAAGACCGATCCCCAGCGCACAACCGTTGTTGAGGAAAAGACAAAGGTTACCGTTTATATCAGCAGCGGAAAGCCGATTAAGAACGTTTCCATTCCCGATGTTGTTGGCATGACTGAGGAAACGGCAAAGAAAAAGCTTACCGATCAAGGCCTTGTGCCTGAAGTAATGGAAACCGAGCTTACAAGCGAGGATAAGTTCTATCCCGTAGGCACCGTTGCCAAGCAGAGCCCCGAAGGCTCATCGAGTCAGGTTCCTGAAGGCACAAAGGTTACCATCTATGTCTGCAAGGGTTACAGGTTTGATATTGACGTTGATCTGCCGCTTGACTTCCCGACCGATACATTCTATATTTCACTTTGGGAGGACGGCGCGTTGTTCGATCAGGGCGGTAAGGTTGACAGCAGTGTACTTTCAACCTACACCTTTAAAAATCTTGTTACCAAGAAGGAAAAGGTAACCTTTACCGTTAAGATTTCCGAGGACGGAACAAGAGAATACAATCTTTGCAGAATCACCTACGACAACAAGACCGGAAAGGTCAGCTATGACGACTCTGTTCGCAACTATCCTCCGGCAGGCAGCTCATCATCCGACACAACCGGCACAAACAGCTCCAAGAACCAGACGGGTTCGAGTTCATCAAAACCGTAAAGATTTATGACCGGAATAATAATTAAAGCGCTTTCGGGCTTTTACTATGTAAGCTCGTCTGATAAATTATATACCTGTAAAGCACGGGGGAGTTTTCGTAAAAACGGAATCTCCCCCTTGGTCGGCGACCGTGTGGAGTTCGAGCCTGTGCTTGACGATACGGGTGTTATAAATGAAATTCTGCCGCGAAGCAGCTGCCTTGCAAGGCCGCCCGTTGCCAACATTCAAAAGCTGTTTATCGTTTCCTCCCTTTGCGACCCGTCGCCGAATGCTTATATTATCGACAAACTGACCGTAATTGCACGGCACAATAATATTGAGCCGATAATAGTCTTTAACAAGTGCGATTTGGGTGATTTTCATTTTTGGCAGAAAATTTACCACAACGCCGGCTTTAAACCCTTTATAATTTCGGCTTCAAAGGGTACCGGTATAGAGCAGCTCAAGTCCGAATTAAAGGGCAGCGTCAGCGCCTTTACCGGCAATTCCGGGGTCGGAAAATCCAGCATTTTAAATTCGCTTTTGGGCGATAATATCATCCCCACGGGGGAAGTAAGCCAAAAACTGGGTCGCGGCCGGCACACCACAAGGCATACCGAAATTTATCATTTGCCGTTTGGCGGCTTTGTTGCCGACACCCCCGGCTTTTCATATATTGATACTGACAATACCGATTACTCCCTTAAAGAAACGCTGGCCGACTGTTTTTCGGATTTCGCCCCCTTTACCAAAGACTGCCGCTTTAACACCTGCAGCCACACAAAGGAAAAGGGCTGTGCCGTAATAAAGGCGGTAAACGAAGGTAAAATCGAGCCGACACGCTTTGAATCATATATCGCTTTTTTTGAAGAATTAAAAGATTTAAAAGAATGGGAAATAAAAAAACGCAAGTAACAAATTTCATTTTCCTCCGTATAATGATAATGTAAGTCATCAAAAGGAGGAAAATCATGCAAAAGCGTTTTAATTGCAACAAAGGCTATGCCGCGTTGATTTTCGCGCTCGGCCTGCTTGTTAGCTGTTTTTGTCCTCCGAAATTTTTGGTGGCTGTACTTGCAATCTGGGTAATAATTCTTGCGCTGTCAAGCACACGTTGTTAGGAGGAAAACTGATGAAAGTTGTAATTTTCAAAAGCCCGAGGTTTTTAAGCGGTATTTTAAGGCTGTTTTTAGGTATCAAAAAAAAGTCGTG
>JBMNVM010000013.1:0-15065 GCA_050946805.1 Acutalibacteraceae bacterium
TTGTTCTTCCCGCGCGCCTTTTAGGTGATATATTAAGAAAGCTTGAAGGCAATCAGGTCGAGATTGAAACCGACGATAAATTAAACTGCCACATAAGAAGCGGAGAAGCCACCTTTGATATTGTGGGAATGGCAGCGGTTGATTTTCCCGAAATGCCCTCAGTTTCACAAAAAAATACCTTTTCGGTTGATGCTAAAATCCTTGCCGAAATGATACGGTCAACAATCTTTGCCGCCGCCACCACCGAAGGTATAAAGCCAATACTTACCGGCATTAATTTTTCGGTAGAGGATTCGGTTTTCCGTCTTGTCGCGATTGACGGATACCGTCTTGCCATCAGAAGCGAGAAAATTCAGAACGTTAATGACATCCAGTTCACCGTTTCAAGCAAAGCGGTGGCCGAGATTTTAAAGCTTATAGACGAAGAAAGTGAAAATGTTGAAATAAACGTGGGCGATCGCCTGATTTCCTTTAATATAAACGGCTATTCCTTTATTTCAAGGCTTTTGGAGGGTGAGTTTGTAAACTACAAAAAGACCCTGCCCGAGGGCTATAAGCAAAGGGTGGTTGTAAACACAAGGGATTTAATGAACACCATTGAACGCGTATCCCTGCTTATTAGCGAAAGCTTTTCAACACCGGTGCGCTGCTATTTTAATGAGCTTAATGTTGTTTTCACCTGCGCTACGACCATTGGCCGCTCAACCGAAACCTTCAACGCGAAGCTTGAGGGGGAAAGCTTTGAAATAGGCCTTAACAGCAGGTATTTGCTGGATGCTTTGCGGGCTGTGGACACCGAGCAGATACAAATACTCTTCAACGGGCCGAACGCCGGAATACTCATTTTGCCAAAAGAGGGCGATGCTTTTAAGTACATGATAATGCCCATGAGGTTAAAGTAATGGATTATAAAGAACTTAAAATCAAAGGCGAGTTTATTAAGCTTGACGATGCCATGAAGCTAAGCGGCATGGCGGCAACCGGCGGTCATGCCAAAATAGTGATACAAAACGGTGAAGTAAAGGTAAACGATCTTGTCTGCACCATGAGGGGCAAAAAGCTTCACAAGGGCGACCGTTTTGAATTTATGAACAAAGGTTTTGTTATTGTATGAAGGTATTAAGCCTGGAGCTTAAAAATTTCAGAAACCTTGAAAGGGTCGAAATTAAGCCCTGCGACGGGATGAATGTCATCTGCGGTGAAAACGCGCAGGGAAAAACCAACCTTTTGGAATCTGTTTGGCTTTTTACGGGCGCAAAAAGCTTCAGGGGAAGTGTTGATAAGGATTTTATCCGTTTTGGAGAGAAAAAGGCGGAGTGCAGATTAACATTTTTGACCGAAGGAATAGAAAAAGAGGCGGAGATTGAAATTGAGGAGAGAAGAACCGCCTTTTTATCGGGCAAAAGGATGAAAACCCCCTCCGAATTGGCCGAAAATTTTAAGGCTATTGTTTTTTCACCCATTGATTTAAAGCTTGTAAGCGAGGGGCCGAATATCAGGCGAAGGTGGATAGACACCGCAATTGGTCTTTTATACCCCGTTTACATTGATATTTTAAAAAAATACGTAAGGGCTGTAACCCAGCGCAACAGGATATTAAAGGATATAAAGAACAATCTGCCGGCGCAGGATATGCTTGACATTTTTGAAAAGGAAATTGCCGAAAACGGTACGAAAATTATTAAGTACCGTAAAAGATACCTTGAAATAATAAGCGATTTTCTGCCCGACTTGTATGAAGCTTTATCCGGAGGAAAGGAAAAGCTTGAGATTGGCTATGTAAAAAGCTTTGAAGGCGAAAATCTTTTGGAAGGTTTAAAGCTAAAAAGAAGAGAGGATATGTTTTCGGGTAAAACCTCCATAGGGCCGCACCGTGATGACATTGATTTTAAAATAAACGGTGTAAGCGCAAGAACCTACGGCTCACAGGGGCAAAAGAGAAGCGTGGCTTTAAGCCTTAAGCTTGCCGAAGCCGAGGTAATAAAGCAAAAAACGGGGGAATTTCCCGTATGTCTTATGGATGATGTCATGAGCGAGCTTGACCCTAAAAGACAGAATTTTGTACTTAACCACATAAAAGGAATGCAGGTCTTTCTTACCTGCTGCGATCCTGAAAACGTAAAAAATTTGACGGTTGGTAAAAAGTTTACCGTAAACAAGGGAGCAGTTTTCTGATGTATATACATTTAGGGCGCGATACGGTTGTAAAGGACGATGAAATTATAGGAATTTTCGACCTTGACAGCACCACAATTTCAAAACACACAAGAAACTTTTTATCAAACGCCGAAAAAAAGAAAATGGTAGTTAACGTATCATACGAACTGCCAAAATCCTTTATTGTTTGCAATAAGAATAAAAAAACAGTGGTTTACATTTCGCAGCTATCTTCCTCTACGCTTTTTAAGCGTTCCGAAGAATTTAATATAGATAAATTAGTTTAGCACTTGGGAAAGGACAGTAATTTAATGAATAACGACAAAAACAAGCCTGTTGTCAATAATTGTTACGACGAAAATTCCATACAGGTACTTGAAGGTCTGGAAGCGGTAAGAAAAAGACCGGGTATGTACATAGGCTCCACAGGAGAGCGGGGTCTTCACCATCTGGTCTATGAAATAGTGGATAACTCTATTGACGAAGCCTTAGCGGGATACTGTGATAAAATTCTGGTTGAGCTTTTGGATGACGGTGTTGTACGGGTTACCGACAATGGTCGAGGAATACCGGTAGGCATTCACCCGACGGCGGGAATCCCTACCGTCAGCGTAGTTTTTACCATTCTTCACGCCGGCGGCAAATTCGGCGGAAACGGATACAAGGTATCAGGCGGACTGCACGGCGTCGGAGCATCGGTTGTTAACGCTTTGTCGGCTTGGCTTAATGTTGAGGTTTCGGACGGAAAGCATGTATACTTCCAGCGTTACGAATACGGAAAGGTTGTGGACGACCTTAAAATAATAAGGGACACAACCGAAACCGGAACAAAGGTTACCTTTAAACCCGACCCCAATATATTTACCGATACCACAACCTTCGACTTTGACACGCTGCTTCAAAGGCTGCGCGAACAGGCCTTTTTAAACGCCGGAATAAGGATTGTGCTGGTTGACCGCAGAACCGATTCTGACGAACCGGGCAGAGAGGTTGATATTTGCTACGAAGGCGGCATAAAATCATATGTCGAGTTCATTTTGGCAAACACAAAGAAGGATCGCCTTAACAGCGAGGTAATATATTTGGGCGGCACACAGGGCGATTCGACCGCCGAAATAGCCCTTTTATGGTACACGGGATATGACACAAAGATATTGTCCTTTGCCAACACCATTCATACGGTTGACGGCGGTACTCACGAAACAGGTTTCAGAACAAGCCTTACAAGGGTTATAAATAAATACGCAAGAAACTTTAAATTTTTAAAAGACAATGACAACAATTTAAAATCGGACGATATTACCGAAGGGTTAATAGCGGTTATAAGTGTCAAGCTTACCGATGCCCAGTTTGAATCCCAAACCAAGGCGAAGCTTGGAAACACCGCTATCGGTACCCTTGTAAACAATATTGTAAGCGATAAGCTTATGCAGTATTTTGAGGAAAACCCGTCCGAAGCCAGAATTATACTGGACAAAGCCATTGCTGCCTCAAACGCCAGAGAAGCGGCCCAAAAGGCGCGTGATTTGCAGCGCAGCAAAACAGGCATTGGCGGCAAAACCAGAATGCCCGAAAAGCTTAAGGACTGCATTTCGGACGATCCGACCAAAACCGAACTGTTTATTGTCGAGGGAGATTCGGCCGGCGGTTCCGCGGTTGAGGGCAGAAACAGCACATATCAGGCCATTTTGCCGCTTTGGGGTAAAATGTTAAACGTTGAAAAAGCAAGGGTAGACAAGGTTTACGGAAACGACAAATTAACTCCTGTTGTGGTGGCTTTGGGTACCGGAATAGCGGAAAATTTTGATATTACAAAGCTTCGTTATGATAAAATCATCATAATGGCCGATGCCGACGTTGACGGAAGCCATATCAGAACTCTGCTTTTAACCTTCTTTTTCCGCTATATGCCGCAGCTTATCGAAACGGGGCACGTTTATCTTGCGCAGCCTCCGCTTTTCCGTGTTTCAAAGGGCAAAAAGTATTATGACGCCTTTACCGAAGAGGAAAAGGACAGATATGTTGAAATGCTTGGCGGCAACGCCGAGGTTCAGCGTTACAAAGGTCTTGGTGAAATGAATCCGGAGCAGCTTTGGGAAACAACCCTTGATCCGGAGCACAGAACCATGCTTAAGGTAACCATGCAGGATGCCGAGCTGGCCGACCAGACCTTTAGCATGCTTATGGGCGAAGATGTTGAGCCCAGAAGAAAATTCATTGAAGAGAACGCGGTCTTTGCGACCGATCTTGATATTTAAGAAGGGGAAAGAATATGGCAAAACATGAAGTTGTATATTGGCCGAGTGATGAACAGACCAATATCAAACCGATAGAAATTGTAGACGAAGTAAAAAACAGCATGCTTCAGTATTCCATGTCGGTTTTGGTTGGCCGTGCTATCCCCGATGTGCGTGACGGCCTTAAGCCTGTTCACAGAAGAATACTTTACACAATGTATGAAAACGGACTGACCCCCGATAAGGCATACCGCAAGTGCGCGGACACGGTGGGTTCGGTGCTTGGAAGATACCATCCGCATGGCGATGCCAGCGTTTACGATGCCATGGTGCGCATGGCGCAGGACTTTTCGCTACGTTACCCGCTTATAGACGGTCACGGAAACTTCGGTAATATTGACGGTTATCCGGCCGCCGCCTACCGTTATACCGAGTCGAGAATGAACCGGCTGTCTTTAAGCATGCTTGACGATATTGAAAAGGACACCGTAAACTTTAAAAACAACTATGACAACCGCTTACAGGAGCCTGAGGTATTGCCGGTAAGGTTCCCTCAACTGCTTGTAAACGGATCTTCGGGTATTGCCGTTGGTATGGCTACCGAAATTCCTCCCCACAATTTAGGGGAGGTCATAGACGGTATGTGCTGTCTTATCAACAATCCGGAAGCCGATTTGCATGAGCTTTGCCGGCACATAAAGGGTCCCGATTTTCCGACCGGCGGCATAATCATGGGCAGAAGCGGTATCCGCGCGGCATATGCTACCGGAAGGGGCAAAATTGTGCTTCGCGGCAGGGCCGAAATTGAGGAGATTAAAAACGGCAGGTACAGGATTGTTATTACCGAAATTCCTTATAAGGTCAGAAAGCAGGACCTTGTAAAAAGCATTTACGATTTGGCTGCTGATAAGAAAATTGATGGCATTGACGATGTTGTAGACTACTCCTCAAAGCGGGACGGCGGAATTCGGATTATAGTTGATTTAAAGAAGGACGTAAACCCGCAGGTAGTGCTTAACAAGATTTACCGTTACACCTCTTTGCAGGTAACCTACGGTATCATTCTGCTTGCGATTGTAAAGGGCAGGCCGCAGATTTTAACCCTTAAAGAAATGCTGCAAAACTGCATTGACTTCCAAGCGGAGATTGTAGAGCGCAGAACCATTTTTGAAAAACGCAAGGCCGAAGAACGCGCCCACATTTTAGAGGGTCTTAAAATCGCGCTTGATTTTATTGACGAGGTTATAAAAATCATACGCGGCAGCAAGACCATACCCGAAAGTAAGCAGGCGCTGTCTGAACGCTTCGGGCTTGATGATATACAGACAACAGCCATTGTTCAAATGCAGTTAGGAAAGCTTTCGGGTCTTGAAAAGCAGAAAATCCTTGACGAGCTTGACGAAAAGTTGGCCTTTATCCGTGAGTGCGAAGCCATCCTTGCAAGCAGGGAAAGAATTATGGACATAGTAAAGACCGAAGCTTTGAATTTGCGTGATAAGTTCTCTGACGAGCGCAGAACCGAGATTACCGACGTTGCGGGCGAGGTTGACATTGAGGATCTCATCCCCATTGAGGACTGTGTTCTTACCAAAACGGTCAACGGTTATATTAAGCGTTTGCCGGTTGACACCTACAACGTACAAAACAGGGGCGGCCGCGGCATTACCGGAATGACCACAAGGGAAGAGGACGAGATTGACAACATGTTCGTATGCTCTTCGCACGACTATATCATGCTTTTCTCAAACCTCGGGCGTATGTACAGATTAAAGGCATACGAAATACCCGAAGGCAGCCGCACCGCAAAGGGAATGAACCTTGTAAACATTTTGCCCCTGCTGCCAAACGAGAAGATTACTATAATTCTGCCCGCAAGCGAGCTTGATGAAGACAAGTACATCACCATGATTACAAGCAAGGGCATTATAAAGAGAACCAAGATTTCGGAGTTTAAAAACATTCGAAAGAGCGGAATTATCGCCATTTCGATTGACGAGGACGAGGAACTCTCTTTTGTTAAGATGACAAGCGGAAACGACAATCTTCTTGTCGCAACCAAAAAGGGCATGGCAATCCAGTTTAACGAAACACAGGTTCGCCCCATGGGAAGAAGCGCGCACGGCGTGAAGGCAATTTCCATGAAGAAGGGCGACACCGTCGTTGCCATGGACGTAACCGATGAAAAAACAAAGATTTTGACCGTTACCGAAACGGGATTTGGCAGAATAAGTGACATTTCGGATTACAGGCTTCAGTCCCGCGGTGGAAAGGGTCTTATAAACTACCGTGTTGACAAATACGGTGATGTCGCTGCCGTGCTTAACGTAACGCAGGAAGAGGATATCATCATGATAGCCTCAAACGGAATTATTATCAGAATTTTCTGCGGCGACATTTCAAAATTCGCGCGCCCTGCAAAGGGAGTCAGAATAATGCGTGTGGCAGAGGGTGAAAAGATTCTTTCGGTTGCCCTTACCGAGCATAACGAGCAAGAGGTTACCGAAAAACCCGAAGAAGCCGAGCCGGACGCGGGGGACATCTCGGATGTCGAGGAGGAAACCGCGGATTCTATCGAAGCGGAAGTTTAAAACAAAAACTCCTTCGGAAAGCAGGTGAATGGTCGCTTTTAAGACCTAAACTTATGCAGGATAATTTTAACAGCTACCAAAATAACGAATATACAAAAAACTCCTCAAATACGCAGCAATTCGGATATATGCCGCAGAATCATTATTTTTGGTACGGTTTATCTCCGAAAGCCTATGAGGAAAAAAGGGCAATAAAAAAAGCCGCCTTGACAATCGGCGGAGCCTTTTTGGTTATTCTTGCAATTTCCGTTTTAATAACATATCTTTACATCATTATCAAAAATATTTTTTCAATACCCGACAGGGCTTTTTATGATTTTTTGACCGAGCCGGCAATGGCGCAGATAATACAAATAGCCTTTTCGATAACCTGCTTTACCCTATGCTTTGCTTTAGTCTTTAAAATTGCCGGATATCATATAAGCAGCCTTGTACCGCTTAAAAAGGTCGGGAAAGATATAGCGCTGCCGATGTTTTTCTTCGGAATGGCCTTTTGCTCCTTTGCAAACATAGCAACCGCATATTTAAGCAACTTTTTTTCGCAATTCGGTTTTGATTATGACCGGGGCGACGATGTGCTGCCGAAAGGCGTATTCGGGTTTTTGCTTGTGTTTATTGCAAGAGCCGTTGTTCCGGCGCTTGTGGAGGAGTTTGCCTGCCGCGGCTTGGTTTTGGGCAGCTTGCGAAGGTTCGGAGACGGCTTTGCAATTTTAATTTCGGCCATTCTTTTCGGTCTGGTTCACAGCAATTTTGAGCAGATACCCTTTGCCTTTATGGTGGGATTGATATTAGGCTTTGCGGTTGTAAAAACCAATTCGCTGCGTGTAGCCATAGTTATTCATTTTTGCAACAACTTTATTTCGGTCTTTTTCAGCTACTTTTTAGGGGCGGTTTCAAGTAATGTTCAGAATTTAATCTACTTAACATTTTTACTTGTTTCTTTGCTTTTAGGGATACTGTTTTTATCCTCAAGCAATCTGCCGGAAAACCTTTTTTCCTTAAAGCCTTCTAATACGGAAAGCACCGAAAAGCAGAAGTATAAATGGTTTTTCACTTCTCCCGCTATAATAATTTTCTCAATTCTCTGCATAATAATTCCGATAATCAATTATTTAAGATTCCAATAGGAGGCTATTTGTATGTTCGGCATAAATTTCGGCTCCCTAAACGATTTTGAGGAGATTTTTGAAGCTTTCAAGTACGCTTTTACCTCCTTTTGCTTGTTTTCCGGTATAGTGTCGCTGCTGTTTTTGATTTTAAGGGGATTCGGTCTTTACAATATGTGTAAAAGGCGGGGAATCAAAAACGGCTGGCTTTCCTTTATCCCGATCGTATCGGAATACGTTTTGGGCAAAGTCGCTGCGGGCTATGTGCAAAAGAACAGCAAAAAATCCGCCGATTTAAGCGTTTTTCTGCTGATTTTAACAGCTTTAAAGGCGGTTTGCTTATGCGTATTTTTTGCAGTTGGCTCATGGATGGCTTTTTCCATTCTGTCGGAAGCACTGCTTGCGGTAGAGAACGACACCAAAATGACCATGGAGATGTTTTCTCCCTTTATAACCTTCGTTGCGGTTTTAATAATAACCTTTTTGGTGGCAGTGGCACAAAAGATTTTGTATTATATCGCTCTGTGGAGAATTTACGCACTGTATGATTACAACAATTCCACCGTTTTCTTAATACTATCCCTGTTTTTCAACATTTTGGCGCCGATATTTATTTTTATCATACGGGATTACGAGCCGAGATACACCCACATGGAAAGACTTGCAAGCACTCCGGAGCAGGATGTAAATGGATAAAAAATATATGGCAGCCGCCCTCATGGAAGCGAGGGCGGCTGCAGCTGCCGGTGAGGTTCCTGTCGGTGCGGTAATTGTAAGAAACGGTGAAATAATAGGCCGTGGCAGAAATATGCGAGAGCAAAAGCAAAACGCCCTCTCCCATGCTGAAATAGAGGCCATAAACAACGCCTGCAAAGCGCTTGGTTCTTGGCGGCTGTCGGACTGTGAAATGTATGTGACACTGGAGCCTTGCCCCATGTGCACAGGCGCAATTATAAACGCTAAAATCAAGACACTGGTTTTCGGCGCTTATGACCTTAGGGCCGGATGCATTGACAGTGTTATAAATCTTTGCGACTATCCCTTCAACCATAATCCTGAAATTTACGGAGGAATTTGCGAGGATGAGTGCGCCGCATTGCTGCAGGAGTTTTTTAAAAATTTACGATAGTAATTTTAATTTGTAAATTAAGCTGTTTTGTAATCTGAACATAGTATCTTCGGGTATGATTTTCCGTTTTGTATTGTTATTAGACAAATACCGGCTACAGCGGCGGATAAAAACCATAATCTTACGGAATTTCGCCGCAGGGAGGCTCCCTTGTGTAATGGGAGCTGGCAAAACCATAGCTTTTGACTGAGGGATTGTAGTTAGAAAAATAATTCTCATGTCAGCCGCTACAAGCCACCCTCCTTAATACTGCGCAGGGCTATTTTACCGCATTTGCTGTAGCAGCACAACATATGCAGCCAAAAAACTTTTCAATGCGGCTTTAGATGATTGCCGCTACAATGCGCTTTTTGGGCGACGTGGTGCTTGTTGATCCTGACTTCAAAAAGGGATGGTTCTGCGTAAGGAAATGAAATAAGTTGTTATGTAAACTACCTTTTAAATACATACAGAATTTCCTCCTTTTCTACCACCCCGAAAGCAAGCAGTAAAGCCGCATATAGCGGAAGCGAAATCGCAACCAAAATAATTATGTAAACCAAGTTTCCGCCAATACCGATGATTTTAAGCAGTTGATTTATGGCAAAAGCAATCAAAGCCGCGCAGCCAAGCGGGAAAATTACGTCCTTAAAGGCTTGAAGTTTTGCTCCGCTTAATTTTTGCAGCCGTTTTACATGCAGGTAGCAGGTATAAAAGTTTGAAAAATACATAATACCGATAAAACCATTAAGTCCGGTAATGGGAAGCAGCAAAAGGATAAGGATAATCCGCAGCGTAGAATCGGAAATCGCGGTAAAGAAGGTATAGTTTTGCTGGTCAAGACCTTTTAAAATACCGTCCGATATGCTGTCAAGATACATAAACGGCACAATCGGGGAAAGCGCGGTCAGCAGGAAACCTACATCCTCCGAGTTGTAGATTAAAAGCCCTATCTTTTGGCCCGCAACCCAGAATATAGCGGCAAAGATATAGGAAATAAGTACAGTAAGCTTTAAAATCCTACCCGTGGCCGAACGGACGCCCCCCATTTGCTTTTTGGCCGCCGCTTCCGACATTTCGGGGATAAGCAGCGTGGAAATGGAGTTAAGAAGGGTCGACGGGAAAAACAGGACAGGCAGCGCCATACCCTTTATCATACCGAATTGGGAGAGCGCCAGTTCGCCGGAAAAGGGATGCCTTGCAAGGTTTTTGGGTACCAGAACATTTTCTCCGGTGCGAAGGGCGGTATTTAAATACCTTCCGGAGGTTAATGGGATTGAAATCTGCAACAGCTTTTTGGTTATCGGGTAAGGCGGATTTTTCCTGCCCGACAGGTGGTTAAGCTTCTTCTTGTCAAACAGGTAGACAACAAAAAGCAGCAGGCAGGAAATTATTTCGGCGCCGGTGTCCCCTGCCAAAACCGCGGCGCAGGCAATGGCAAGGCCTTTTTGCGCAAATTGTTTGACAAGGAAAATTATTAAACCTATACGTACAGCCTGCTCGAAAATCTGACCGACGGCATTGGGCGTTACCCGCCGCACGGCAATAAAGTAGCCGCGAAGGCAGGAGCAAACCCCCATAAAGGGCAGCGAAAAGGGCAGAATTTTAAGGGCTGGCAGCGCTCTTATATCACCTATCAATGTTTTTGCGATAAATTCGGCACCGAAAAAGACCAATGCGACCGAAATTAACGCAATAATTAAGGTAAGCTCTATCGAGCGGCGAAGAATCCTTATGGTGCCGCTTTTGGAGCCGAGTGCCAGCTCCTCAGACACAAGTCTTGTAACGGCGGTGCTAATGCCGCTTGTCGCGAAGGTCGCCGCCAGCATATAAAAGCTGAAGACCAGTTGGTAAAGACCGATTCCTTCGCTGCCGATAAACTTTGCAACCCAAACCTTGAAAATAATTCCGGCAAATCTTAAAATAAGTGATGAAATTGTTAAGATTATCGCGTTTTTGATGAATATCGTCTTTCTCACAGTTAACACCAAATTCATAAAGATGTTATAATATTATGAAAAGTATTCCGAATTAATGATAGGATGGTGAAAAAATGAAGGCACCTTTGGCCGACAGAATGAGACCCCGAACCATTAGCGAGGTTGCGGGGCAAACGCACCTTTTGGATGAGGGCAAAATCCTTCGCCGGATCATTGATTCGGGAGAAATTCCAAACCTTATATTTTACGGCCCTTCGGGGGTGGGCAAAACGACCGTTGCCAACATAATTGCCCAAAACTGCGGAAAAAAGCTGCATTATCTCAACGCGACAACGGCCTCCACCGCCGACATAAGGGAGATAATCAACAGCATAGGCACTATTGACAGCAGCCAAGGCATTTTACTTTATCTTGACGAGATACAGTATTTCAACAAAAAACAACAGCAGATTTTGCTATCATATATAGAAAGCGGCGATATAACCCTAATAGCCTCTACAACCGAAAACCCGTATTTTTATGTTTACAATGCGATTTTAAGCCGCTCAACCGTTTTCGAGTTTAAAATTTTGACAAGTTCCGACATAAAAAGCGTGTTGGAGCGTGCAATCAAGCTTTTAAAGGAAGAAAAGAATAAAGAAATCGTAATTTCGGATGAAAGCCTTAACAAAATATCACTGGCGGCCGCGGGTGATGTGCGCAGGGCGCTTAATATGCTGGAGCTTTGTGTTTTGACCTGCGAAAGGCAAGACGGCATTGAAATTTCGGACAGCACGGTGGAGGAAATTCTTGCTTCCAACACAGTGCGCTACGACCGCGAGGGGGACGAGCATTACGACATTATCTCGGCCTACCAAAAATCAATGCGCGGTTCCGACCCTGACGCCGCTCTTTACTACTTGGGACGTCTTTTGGCGGCGGGGGATCTGCCAAGCGCCTGCAGGCGGCTGCTTGTCTGCGCCTGCGAGGATGTGGGGCTTGCTTATCCGCAGATAATCCCCATTGTAAAGGCCGCGGTGGATACCGCAATGATGGTGGGACTTCCCGAAGCGAGAATCCCCCTTGCAGATGCGGTTATTCTGGTCTCTCTTTCCCCTAAATCAAATTCGGGCGAGGAGGCTATTAACAGCGTTATGCGGGATATTGAAGCGGGACTTACCGGCAATATACCCCGTCATCTTCAAAACAAGCATTTTGACGGCGCAGGTGCGCTTGTTAAGGGTCAAAACTACAAATATCCCCATTCCTACAAAAACCACTATGTAAAACAACAATATCTGCCCGATATAGTTAAAAATAGGCGCTATTATGAGTTCGGCGATAATAAAACCGAGCAAAAATACAAAGAATATTGGAAAGCAGTAAAAGAAGAACCGAGGTGACAGAAATGGTGGAGCACGGACTACCCAGCAAAACCCTGCTTTTATGGCAAATTCGCTTTGCTTTATTCGCTTTGCTGTTTTTAGGTGTGTTCACCAGAGTATGTTACCGATTTGATTGGTATGTGGCGGGTATAATGATTATTATACTGATTTTCACGGCCATTATATTCTTGTATTTGCCGGCGCTTATCAGAACATATAGAATTTCGTATATAAACGGTGCCGTGGTAATAGAGCGCGGAGTATTTATCAAAACCACCCACATAATGCCTTTTTCAAAGATGATTTACACTCAAAGCATAACCACCCCGCTTGCGAAGGTTTTCGGGCTGTCTGCGCTGGTTTTAAAGGCTGCCAGAAGCAGCATATTTATCCCCGAAATTCCGGTTAGCGCGGTGGAGGAGTTCACACGAATTTTAGCTCAGGGTGAAGGCGAATGATAAGAAGGTTTAAGGCTCATCCCCTTATGATTTTCAGCTTCATAAAGCCCTTTTTGTTTATTCTCTTAATCCCCGTGGCAAGAGGGATTATTCAGTACGTAAAAAACGGCCAAATGTCGCAGATTTTAGGGCTTGAAACACTGCTTTTCGGCGCGATTTCCTTTTTCGGTGTCTTACGCTGGCGCTCCTTCAGCCTTGTTTGCGATTCAAAATATGTAACGGTTCAAACCGGGGTAATCTTTGTAAAAAAAGCGGTCATACCCATTTCAAGCCTTTCTTCGGTGCAGTCCGAACAAAACCCGATTGACTATATATTTAAAAGCGTAACATACCGCATAAACACCGAAGCGGGAAGCCGCCGCCGAATTGATTACAGATTTAAGCTCAGCCGAAGGGACAGCCATGAGGTTTCGGCGCTGCTGTATGGCAAAAGAAGCGGCGATCCGGTAAAATTTTCGTCCTTTAAAATAGCAATCCTTGCCGCCGCCACCTCTTCTGCCTTTGCGGGAATGTTGGTCGGGGTACCCTTGCTTAATAACGCCGCAAGGCTTTTCGGACTTGGTATTAATGAGGTTATTGACGAAATCACCACCGTATCAGAAAAATTCCAAAGCTACTTTCCCCCAATTGTCAACACAATAACCCTCATTCTGCTTTTCGGTTATGTGGTCTCCTTTCTTTATTCCTTTTTTAAATACCTGAATTTCAGGCTTTTTCTTGACGATACAAGAATTGAAGTCCGTTCCGGACTGTTTGTAAAGCTTAGAACCTCCTTTAAAAAAGCGTCGGTCAACAATGTTAAGATTGAGCAAACCTTTTTAATGATACTTCTCCGCCGTTTTGCAATGAAGGTAAATGTCGGTGGCTACGGCGAGGATAAAAGCGAATCGCAGGTTCTAATCCCTTTAGGCCGGTATGATGAAATAAAATCCCAGTTTTCGGATTATCTGCCCTTTTTCAAACTGACGGGAAAATCTATTGAACCTCCCCGTGGGCTTGTACAAGAAAACAGATTTCTGCTTATGTCAGAAATATATTTAATTCTTACCGCGGCCGTATCGGCGGTTAACGCGAATATATTCAAAGAATTCGGAAAATTTATTTTGTTCGTAACAATAATTGCCGCCTGCGTGATTCTTTATTACTCCTACCTTTGCGTTTGCGAGTATAAGGACGGGAAAATCAGATTTTCCGATACGGTCTTTGCCTGCAGCAAGCGGGCATTGCGCAGATACCAGCTTTATTGCCCCAAAGACAGGGTCGGCGAAATAAGGCTGGTGCGCTTCCCTGCCGACAAGCTTTATAAAACCTGCAATGTAAAAATAATAGTTCGCTCCGAAACGGCCGACAGTATTACCCTTCATCACGTGGATTATAAAGCTGTAAAAGATGCCATATATAAATGTTACAATTTGTCCGAATAAAAGGCCGGAAAGTGCAGAAAATACTAATGTTTCACGTGAAACATTAACTCTGCTTTGAAAGGAACATAATAATGGAACTGTTTATGCGTTGCCTTTGGGCCTTTTTAGTCGGAGGAGTTATCTGCACCATAGGTCAGGTTCTTATTGATTATACCAAACTCACGCCGGCAAGAATCCTTGTTTCCTTTGTGGTCAGCGGTGTAATTTTGACGGCTATCGGGGTGTATGAACCGATTGTTAAATTCGCGGGCGCCGGCGCTACCGTACCCCTCACCGGTTTCGGGTACAGCCTTGCAAAGGGTGTCGAGGAAGCGGTAATGCAGTACGGGCTTATAGGCGTGTTAAGCGGAGGACTTACCGCAACCGCAGCTGGAATCGCCGCGTCGGTATTTTTCGGTCTTATAATGTCCCTGCTTTTCAAACCCGGAGATAAAACTTAAATTAACAAGCATTGTTGCCGCCTTTTTAGGCGGTATTTTTTTGACCTTAATAATGTCTTTACAAACCTTTTGGGGGCTGATATAATTAATGTATGCCGAATAATTGGCAAAGTAGGTTATTAGTGCGCTTAAGCCGTACTAATTCATATAAAAACGGCACTAATTAATAAAGATTTTAACGCAAATGTTTCACGTGAAACATTTATATAGGAGGCTCGGCAAATGGGGAAAATTATTTCCATT
>JBMNVM010000014.1:0-14620 GCA_050946805.1 Acutalibacteraceae bacterium
AGCGATATTACCGATATTACCGAAAAGCAGTGGGATTACTTTATTGAACACTACGACCCATTTGCCTACAGACCGCAGTTTAATAAAAATATGCTTAATAAAGATAAAAATGAAGGATAACACAGTTTTTGATATAATCGCGAAAATCCATACGGATTTTCCCTCAAAATTCTGGGTGCCAAGACAAAGCGGCCTTGTGCCGGAGCTTGAAGGCGAAATTGTCTTTGAGCCCGAATATAGAAATGAAGCCGCCATAAGGGGGCTTGAAGGGTTTTCTCACCTGTGGCTTTTGTGGAAATTTTCAAAAGCCGAGAGTGAGCATTGGCATGCCACGGTTCGCCCGCCGCGGCTTGGCGGCAACACCCGCATAGGGGTTTTTGCCACACGCTCGCCCTTTCGGCCGAATCCTATTGGGCTTTCCTGTGTAAAGCTATTGGAAATAAAATCGGTTCCCGGCAAAGGGCCGGTTTTGGTAGTGTCGGGCGTCGATTTAATCGATCAAACGCCTATATATGATATTAAGCCCTATATACCCTATACCGATGCGGTGCCGAACGCCGCGGGCGGGTTTACGGACGAGGTTTCAGGCGAGAAATTAAAGGTTGAAATCCCGCCGGAATATGAAAAGCTGCTGACAACCGACAAAATTCGTGCCTTGCGTGCGGTTTTGGCAAATGACCCGCGACCCGCGTACCAAAATGACCAAAACCGCATTTACGCCTTTGAATTTGCAGGCTTTCATATAAGATTTACTGTGCAAGACGGAACACTAAAAGTGGAAAAGATACTTAAGACCTGACCGAAATTTGCGGTTTAGGTCTTAATTTTTTGAAAAATTAAAAAATTTAAAGGTATTTCGACAAAAAAATCTAATATAAATGGTAGGAGGCGAAAAAAATGGATTGTGTGCGAATTGTTACGGAAAATAATGAAAAACTGATACTCTCTGACAAGGCAACCCTTTGCGTGAATTCAAAGGGCAGAAAACGACCGGAGGAAAAATGCAGTCTTCGTACCGATTTTCAAAGAGATCGGGATCGCATTATTCACAGCAAGGCCTTCAGGCGGCTTAAGCACAAAACGCAGGTCTTTTTGTCTCCCGAGCTTGACCATTACCGTACACGCCTTACCCATACTTTGGAGGTCTCGCAGATAGCCCGTACTATTGCAAGGGCACTTCGGCTTAACGAGGATTTGACCGAAGCCATTGCTTTAGGACACGACCTTGGGCATACGCCCTTCGGACATGCCGGTGAGCGGGCGTTAAACGACCTTGTGGACTGGAAGTTCACCCATTATGAGCAAAGTATTCGGGTCTGCGAAAAGCTTGAAAAGGACGGAAAGGGCTTAAATCTTACCTATGAGGTGCTGGACGGGATACTACATCACACCTGTGATGAATGGCCGCAAACTTTTGAGGGCAGAATAGTACGTATAGCGGACAGAATTGCTTATATAAACCACGATATTGATGATGCCGTACGCGCGGGTGTAATAAAAGAAAGCTGTTTGCCCAAAGAGATTACCGATAATTTGGGTAACAGCAAAAGCGAACGCATAAACACCCTTGTAACCTCGGTTGTGGAAAACAGTGTTGACGATATAGTAATGGATGAAATAACCTATAAATATTATGAAATGCTCCACGATTTTCTTTTTGACGCGGTTTATACAAATCCGGTTGCAAAATCGGAAGAAAGAAAGGTTTTAGGAATTATTGAGGGACTTTTCAAATATCTTATTAAAAATCCCGAAAAAATGGGAGATGAATATAAGCTCATTTGGGAGACCGAGGGCAAGGAGCGTGCGGTAGTCGATTATATAGCCGGAATGACCGACCATTACGCCATAACCGTATATTCCGACATCTATATCCCAAAGGCTTGGTCAATTTAGACCCGATAAAACAGTTAAAAAAGGAGGAATTCGGTTGGCAATACCCGAGGATGTAATCAGAGAAATTAAATACCGGAATAACATTGAAAATGTAATATCCCAGTATGTTAATTTAAAGCGCCGCGGGAAAAACCTTGTGGGTCTTTGCCCCTTTCACAGCGAAAAAACTCCTTCTTTTACAGTATACCCCGAAACCGAATCATTTTACTGCTTCGGTTGCGGTGCCGGCGGGGATGTTGTCTCCTTCACCTCGCTTCTTGAGAACCTTGATTACATAGAGTCTGTAAAGCTTTTGGCGGAGCGTTCGGGAGTAGCGCTGCCCGATACGGGGTATGACGACTCCATGCTGCGGCTTAAAAACACCATTTACGACATAAACCGCGAAACCGCCAAATTCTTTCATTCATACTTGATGTCTTCGGACGGAAAGTGGGCTCTTACTTACCTGCTTGAAAGAGGGTTAAAGCCGCAGATTATCCGCCATTTCGGTTTAGGCGCCGCGCCCGACAGTTGGTATGCGCTTTTAAATCACTTAAAAAGCAAAGGCTTTAGCGAGCAGGATATGCTTGCGGCCAATGTCATTATGAAAACCAAAAGCGGCAGATATTGCGACCGATTTAGAAAGCGGGTAATATTCCCAATCATTAACATTCGGGGAAATGTTGTAGCCTTCAGCGGACGAATACTGCCGGGGGACGAGGCATTCGGCGGCAAATATGTCAACACCTCCGACACTTTGGTTTACAAAAAAAGCGAAAATCTTTTTGGAATAAATTTCGCCAAAAACTATGCTGCCGAGCGGATTATCCTGGTGGAGGGGAATATGGACGTCGTCTCCCTGCATCAGGCGGGATTTCAAAATGCGGCGGCGCCTTTGGGTACGGCCTTTACCTTAGATCAGGCCAATTTGCTGGCGCGCTTCACAAAGGAAATTGTCTTGATTATGGATGCCGATGCCGCCGGCCAAAAGGCGGTGCGCCGCGCTTCTCAAATCCTTGAAAACACGGGACTGTCGGTAAGGGTTGTGGTTATTCCCGACGGGAAGGACCCGGACGAATATATAAGAAAAAATGGTCCGGAGCGTTTTACGGCGCTGCTTGAAGGGGCGGTCAGCGATATTGAATATAAGCTGTTAACCGCTGCGAAAGATATAAATCTTGATGCCGACGACGGCAGGCTTAAATACCTGTCCGAAGCGGCGGCCATAATTGCCGAGGTTGACGATATAATGACACGCGATATTTATATCGGCAGGCTTTCGGACAAATACGGCGTATCCCGTACCGCCCTGACCGCAAAAATTGACGAGCTGCGGCGTAAAAATTACCGAAAACGTCAGCAAAAAGAGGTTTCGGAAATATTGCGGCCTAAGCTCACAAGGGACGACATCAATCCCGAACGGCGAATCTCGCCTAAAGGCACTGTGGCGGAGGAAACGATGATTGCTGTGCTTTTGCAGCATCCTGATTTTTATATGTATGCAAAAGAGAAGCTGCCGCCGGATAAAATGATAACCTCGCTTAACAGGCGAATATACGAAATTATTCTCGATACCCTTGACAGCGGCAGGGAGCTTGATATTTCGGTCTTTGCCGAAAAGCTGCTTCCGGCCGAAATCGGGTTTTTGGTATCGCTTCAAAACAATGACCGGTCAGGGAATAATGCCAAAACCGTATTATCCGACTGTATTGAGGTTATATTAGAGGAAGGTATTCTTTTAAAAACGGCCGAGACCGTTAATGAATCTATTGACGATTGGGCGGCCAATCTTAAAAATATAATAGAGAAAAAACAAAAGGGGAATAAAACAATATGAAAGACAATATAAGGGATAGAGATCCGGATATTAACGCTTTGGTTAAAGAGAATCAGGAAAAGAACAGCGACAGGGAATTATCCATTGATGAAATAGAAAACGCTCCGGAGGATTTGGAGGAACTCTTTTCCGAACCGCCGACACTTGAACCCGATTTTGATGACGAACCCACCGAAGACGAGTTAAAGCTTGAGGAGATGGATCTCGACAAGCTGAACGAAGATATGAATTTTGACAATATTTCGCTTGATGACCCGGTCAAGGTTTATCTTCGCGAAATAGGAAGGGTGCCGCTGCTTACCTCTGACGAGGAAATAGAGCTTGCGGTAAGAATATCTCAGGGCGACGAAGCCGCAAAGAAAAGGCTGACCGAAGCCAACCTTAGGCTTGTTGTAAGTATCGCGAAAAAGTATGTCGGCAGGGGAATGTATTTCCTTGACCTTATTCAAGAAGGCAACGTGGGACTTATCAAGGCGGTTGATAAATTCGACCATACAAAGGGCTTTAAGTTCTCAACCTATGCGACATGGTGGATAAGGCAGGCCATTACAAGGGCGATAGCCGACCAGGCGCGCACAATACGTATACCCGTACACATGGTTGAAACCATAAACCGTCTTAAAAAGGTGCAAAGCCAGCTTCTGCACGAGAATGGTGTTGAACCGAGCAAGGAACTAATAGCCGAAAAGATGGATTTGCCGGTTGAGCGGGTAAGGGAAATTATGCGGGTAGCGCAGGAGCCGGTTTCTATGGAGACTCCGATAGGCCCGGAGGAGGACTCCCGTCTTATGGACTTTATCCGCGATGAGGATGCCTTAGCACCCGATGATGCCGCCCTTAAATCCATCACAAATGAGGATATAGATTCGGTGCTTAAGACCTTAAACCCGAGAGAAGAGGCTGTAATCAGGCTGCGCTTCGGCCTTAAGGACGGCAGGTGCCATACCCTTGAGGAGGTCGGCATGGAGTTTGACGTAACAAGAGAGCGTATCCGCCAGATTGAGGCCAAGGCGCTAAGGAAGCTACGCCACCCTGTGCGCAGCAACAAATTCAAGGACAGATAACCCTTTGGAGGAATACTTTTTATGAGGATTTCATATAAAACTAAGGGAATATGTGCCAGGGCAATTTACATTGATGTGGAAAACGGCATTGTGGAAAATGTCAGCTTCGAAGGCGGCTGCAACGGAAACACCTCGGGTTTGGCCGCCTTGGTTAAAGGCATGAAGGTGGACGAGGTTATAGAAAAACTGAAAGGCATTAAATGCGGTTTTAAAGACACCTCCTGCCCCGCACAACTGGCGGAAGCCTTGAAAAATTTGTAAATTATTTGTTTTATAAGAAGTTTAACAAAAGGGATAGAAATTAGATATAAGGGGTGAGATTAATGTGTTCGGATAATGATATAAAAATTGCCGGCGATAAGCCGTCGCTTGATATTTTAAAGAATTCGCAGAAAAACAGCGAGGAGACTGCGATTTCAAAAAAACAGGCCGAAGCCGCACGCCTTTGGGGCGAAGCGGTAGCCCTTCGGTTTATTAATGATGTAAAAAATTCCGAAGTCGGCGAGAAGGACTCCGACCTTGAAATGCTTGCGCAGCGCAGGATACTTCTTTCCTTCACCGCCTCGGTCGGGTTTGAGAAATTATGCTCCAACGATACGCTCGGAGGGCTTGCCCAGAAAAGCTTTTTAGATACGCTCAGAAAAAAAGATCCGAAGCATTATATAACTCCTGAAGATACCGGTGCTTTTTCGTTTTACTATCTGGCCTTTCGCCGCGGAAACGATGTTGAACGGCGTATAGGGCAGACCTTTGCCATGCTCTGCTCGCATGACGGGGACCCCATTTATCAGGAACTCGGAGAGGCGCTTTACTGCTGGTTTTTGTCGGTGGTAAAGGAATATGCCGAACAATTTAACATAGTTTAAAACATAAATCACCTTTCTGTTTCGTATAATTTTGTATACGCTGTGTGGCAGTTTTAATACTGCCGCACCCTTTTAAGGCTGTCATGTCGGATTACTTGCCGTTTTATTGGGCGGAATTTCGGCATAACGCCATAAAAGGCGGTGGATTTGGCGGTAATTTGGCCGCGGGATTTTTACCGACGTATTACAAAGTGCGGTTGGCCGAAACCGGCAGCCAAAACCGCAACAGTCACAAATTCTATTATACTAACAGAAAGGTGTTTTTTATGCCTACGATTTATTTAAGCCCATCAACACAGGAATTTAACCCTTACCACGGCGGCGGCAACGAGGAATACTACATGAATCTTATTGCCGATGCTATGGAGCCCTTTTTGATTGCAAGCGGCATTCAGTTCGTAAGGAACACCCCGCAGATGACGGCGGCATCGTCTATTGCGGCATCAAACAGGGGATTTTATGATCTGCACTTCGCGCTTCACTCAAACGCAACCGGCACGGGGGACGGCACGGCAAGAGGTTCGGAGGTTTACTATAACCCCAACAACGCCAACAGCAAGCGGTTTGCGGAGATTGTGGCAAGAAATCTGCAGCTTATCTACCCCTTACCCGGCAGGGTCAGGACGGTTCCGACCACTTCGCTTGGCGAGGTTGTAAGAACCAAAGCACCCGGTGTGCTTGTGGAGATTGCCTTTCATGATAATCCCGAGGATGCGCAGTGGATAAGGAACAATATAAACGCCATTGCGGAAAATCTTGTGTTGTCCCTTACCGAATACTTCGGGGTTCCCTTTAATTATCCTCAGCCGGTTTACACCGCGACGGTGGCGACAGGCGGCGGCAACCTTAATGTGCGCTACACGCCCTCCATGTCGGGAGCGGTCATAGGCCGTATTCCTAACGGCTCTCCGGTAACTGTTTACGCCAATGTACCGGGCTGGTCACTTGTTAAGTATGACGGAATTGTCGGCTATGTAAGCGCCAATTTCTTAAGGTAATAACAGTTGAATTTGAAATAAGAACATATCCTTTAAATTTTTACAAAAGAAAACGGACAATAATAAATTCAAAATTTTTAAAAAAACATCGGCGCCGCTTTCGCGGTGCCGGCTTTCTTTTTTAAATCAGACCATAAAAGCCCTGTTAAAAATGCATTTTTATATTGGCATGGGCAAATAATATCTGTAAAGAAAAAAACTTGACAGACAAATAAAGATGTGATATAATACAAACATTCAAAACGGCGTTTTTTGCTGTTTGGAAATATTCGGTGTGATTTGTTATGGAAAAGATATATATTTCCGCCCTGCTTGATGTTTACGGCAGTTTCCTAAGCTCAAAGCAGCGGCTTTTAATGGAGCAGTATTACAACGATGACCTTTCCCTTTCGGAAATCGCCGAGAACGAGGGTATTACCCGCCAAGGGGTGAGCGATAACCTAAAACGGGCAGAGGCCAAGCTGCGGCGTTGGGAAAAAGAGCTTGGGTATTGCGACAGCTTCTTAAAACTCAAAGCATTGTCTGCAAAGGCTCGCGGTGGTGATAAGAAGGCTATTGATGAAATTTGCTCCATTATAGACGATTTGTGAAAGAGGTTGACCTTAAAGTGGCATTTGAGAATTTATCCGATAAACTGGCCGGCATATTTAAAAAGCTGCGTTCCAAGGGCAAGCTTTCGGAGTCGGACGTAAAATCCGCCATGCGGGAAGTGCGTCTTGCCCTGCTTGAGGCCGACGTCAACTATAAGGTTGCCAAGGATTTCACCAATACGGTTGCCGAAAAATGCATCGGCGCCAATGTCATGGAAAGCCTTACGGCTCCGCAGATGGTTATAAAAATAGTCAAGGAAGAGCTTACCGCTTTGATGGGAAGCGAGCAGGCAAGGCTTAAGACTTCGAATAGAATACCCACAGTCATTATGATGTGCGGTCTTCAAGGTTCTGGTAAAACCACCCACAGCGCCAAGCTGGCAAAATATTTAAAGTCGCAGGGGCACAGGCCGCTGCTTGCCGCCTGCGATATTTACCGTCCTGCCGCTATCGAACAGCTGAAAGTGGTGGGAAAGGCGGCGGGCGCCACGGTATTCGAGCTGGGCACCGAGAAGCCCGAAATCATAGCCAAAAAGGCGGTGGCGTATGCACGTGATTACGGGCATGACTATTTGATACTTGACACGGCCGGTCGACTGCATATTGACACCGAGCTTATGGATGAGCTTAAAAGAATCACGCAGGAGATTGAGGTTCACAACATTTTGCTGGTTGTCGACTCAATGGTCGGTCAGGATGCCGTTAACATCGCCAAAGCCTTTAACGATATTCTGGAGATTGACGGAATAATCCTAACCAAGCTTGACGGCGATACCAGAGGCGGTGCAGCCCTTTCGGTCAAGGCGGTTACCGGCAAGCCGATTATGTTTGCGGGCGTGGGCGAAAAGATAGACGATTTAGACGAATTCCACCCCGACCGCATGGCTTCAAGGATACTCGGAATGGGGGATGTTCTCTCCCTTATCGAGCGTGTGGAGCAGGAGATTGACGAAAAGAAGGCCGAAGAAACCGCGCGCAGGCTACAGGAAAACAAATTTGACATGAATGACATGCTTGAGCAGTTTAGGCAGATAAAAAAGATGGGCTCGATAAAGAGTATTCTTTCCATGCTGCCCGGAATGGATAAGAAGCTGCGCGATATTGATATTGACGAACGCCAGATGTTGCGGGTTGAGGCGATAATCACCTCAATGACCAAAAAGGAGCGAGAGAAGCCGGATATTATAAACGCCTCAAGGCGCAAACGCATAGCCGCCGGCGCAGGTGTCAAGGTGGAGGATGTAAACAGATTGATGCGGCAGTATGAGCAGATGAAAAAGATGTTCAAGCAGATGAACTCCAAGGGTGGAAAACGTAAGATGATGCGCGGCATGAATCTGCCCGGCGGATTCGGTAATTTAGGTTTTTAAATTAATTTTAATTTTTAAACATATGTAAACTTTCAAACGGAGGTGTATTACAATGGCAGTTAAAATCAGACTTCGCCGTATGGGCGCCAAGAAGGCTCCATACTACCGCGTAGTTGTAGCCGATTCGAGATATCCGCGTGACGGACGTTTCATCGAAGAAATCGGCACCTATGATCCTACCAAGGATCCAGCAGCTGTTACTATTGACAGTGAAAAAGCTAAACGCTGGATTGCAAACGGCGCACAACCAACAGACACCGTTAAAGCTTTGTTAAAGAAAACCGGTGTACTGTAATTGAAGAGAGGAAAAGCAAATGAAAGATTTATTAATTTCTTTGGCTTCCGGTCTTGTTGAGAATCCGGATGCGGTTAATGTTACGGTAGACGAACCAAACGCCGAAGGCGTTGTTGTTTACCATCTGCATGTTGCGGAAGAGGATATGGGACGCGTAATCGGCAAGCAGGGCAGAATTGCCAACGCAATCCGAGTTATTATGCGTGCTGTCGCAAGCAGAAATAATCAAAGCATTATGGTTGAGATTGATTAATAAATAATCGCTCAAGTACACTCTTTAATGAAATATTTAAAGTAAAAACACCGCTAATCCTTCAGGATAAGCGGTGTTTTGCGGTTTATGCGCTTTAGCTTTTCGGCTGTTAGCAATATATTTTTCCAAAGCTAAAATGAATATTTTAATCAATACAAAAAACCGGCAAGCGAAAACGCCTGCCGGTCGAATATTTTTATTATTCCTCGTTGTAAATTACGGTGAGGTCGGGATGCAGCTGTAAAATGGAAGCCGGAACCATCGGGTCGATTGGGCCGAAGAAGGATTTTTCGACTATTTCCTTCTTTGCCGGGCCGTTTGCGATTAACAAAATCTTCCTTGCCTGCATGATCGACATCATACCCATTGTGATTGCGGTTTTCGGAACATCCTCTTCCTTTTCAAAGAAGCGGGCGTTTGCCTTAATGGTGGATTCGTCAAGCTTAACCTCGTGGGTGGCTTTTACGAAAACCTTGTCAGGCTCGTTAAATCCGATGTGTCCGTCAAGCCCTATGCCCAGAAGCTGAAGATCAATTCCGCCAAGATCCTTTATAAGCCGGTCGTAAGCCTCACCCTCTGCCTTTAAGTCCTTTGCGCAGCCGTTTGGAACGTGGGTACGAGACTTATCGATATTAACATGGTCAAAAAGATTGTGATTCATGAAATAGCGGTAGCTTTGATCGTTTGTACCGTCCAGACCGACATATTCATCAAGATTTACAGTTGTAACGTCGGAAAAATCAATTATTCCCTCTTTGTTTCTCCTGATAAGCTCCTTATATGTACCCACAGGGGAGGAACCCGTAGCCAAGCCTAAAACACAGTTCGGTTTCATAATGATCTGTGCCGCTATAATATCAGCGGCCTTGCGGCTTAATTCTTCATAGCTTTTGGTTATAATGTATTTCATGATATGAATTACCTCACAAAATCAATTTTTTCTTACAACTACTTTTTCAAGCGATTTTACAATGCAGCCTGCCGGGAAAACTCCGCGTAAAGCCACCAGCGGGTAAACCGAAGTATTCTTGCCGATTACGGTGCCGGGGTTTAAAACGCAGCCGCAGCCTATATCGGCTTCATCCGCCAGAATGCCGCCAATCTTTCTAAGTCCGGTTTCAATATCGGTGTCCCCGTGAATTACAACCGGCTTGCCGTCCGCTTTAAGGTTGGAGCAGATGGAGCCTGCGCCCATGTGGGCGTGGTTTCCGAGTATCGAATCTCCCACGTAATTGTAGTGGGGCGCCTGAACCCTGTCAAGCAGAATGCAGTTTTTAAATTCGCTGGAGTTTCCAAGCACACAGTCGCTTCCGGTAATTACGCTTCCGCGTATATATGCGCCCGGGCGAATTCCGGTGCCGTGTCCTATAATGGCCGGAGCTTCAATGGTGACATAGTCGGCAATCTTCACATTTTTACCGACAAGCACTCCGGGTTTAAGCTCTGTAAAATCGGGCAGGCCTTTCTCAATTAGAGATAAAATTAAATCCTTGATTTTGGGAAGCATCTGCCACGGGTATTCATGGGAATTAAAGAAATCCTTAAGATAAGGAACATTACAGTCAAACAATTCCGCGGTCTTTACACACTTATTCACAGCAATGCCCTCTTTCCTTGACGACCTTTGCGATCATATCGGCATACTTGGCGCAAAGCTCGTCGGTTTCGCTTTCAATCATAATGCGTATAACGGGTTCGGTACCGCTCTGGCGAAGCAATGCTCTACCGTTGCCGGCAATCAGCTTTTCAACCTCGTCCTTAGCCTTTAATACCTCGCTGTCGTTCATGACAGCGCTCTTGTCTTTAACACGCAGGTTTACAATATGCTGCGGGTAAAGCATAACCGGCTCGGCAAGCTTGGAAAGGGACAGCTTTCTGTCGCAAATTTCCTCGGTAATCATTATAGCGGTTAAAATACCGTCCCCCGTAGTGGCGTATTTTTTAAGAATGATATGTCCGGACTGCTCGCCGCCCAAGCTGTAATTCTTCTCCTGCATACATTCGTATACAAAGCGGTCGCCAACCTTGGTCTGAACACAGTCAATACCCGCCTTTTTAAGTGAGGCGAAGAAGCCGCTGTTTGACATAACGGTAGCCACAACCGTGTTGCCGTTAAGCATGCCGCGTGATTTTAAGCGGTTTGCGAGAATGTACATCATGCAGTCGCCGTCAACCACCTTGCCGTTTTCGTCAACGGCTATGCAGCGGTCGGCATCTCCGTCAAACGCGAAGCCGACATCTAAATGCTTTTCCTTAACAAAGGCGCAAAGCTTTTCGATATGTGTGGAGCCGTATCCGGCGTTGACGTTAAGACCGTCCGGCTGTGCGCCGATAACATAGGTCTGGGCGCCCAAAGCATCAAAAACAGCTTTTGCAATCATCCATGAAGCGCCGTTTGCGCAGTCAAGACCGATGCGCAGGTGCTTGTAGGAGTTGGAGGCAACCGATATAAGGTAACCTACATATCTGTTTCTGCCCGAAGAATAGTCCACAATGCAGCCGATACGCTCTCTGCGTGCCAGCGGCAGGTCATCACCGTGGATTCCCAAAGCGGACAAATTTCCGTCCAAGTATGCTTCTATTAAAGCGGTGGTCTCATCGTCAAGCTTTTCGCCGTAACGGTTAATAACCTTAATTCCGTTATCATAGAAGGGGTTGTGCGAAGCGGTGATCATAATTCCGCAGTCAAATTCGTCCTGCCGTGTAACATAGGAAACGCTCGGGGTGGTGGTAACGTGAAGCATGTAAGCATCGGCTCCCGAAGCGGTAATTCCCGCGGCAATCGAGTACTCAAGCATATAGCTTGAGCGGCGGGTGTCCTTTCCGATGACTATACGGGGTCTGTAACCCGCGTTCTGGCACCCTGAAAGGGATGAGGCGTAGTACCAGCCCAAAAATCTTCCGACCTTGTAAGCCTGCATGGAGGTAAGGTCTATGTTGGATTCACCCCTGAATCCGTCTGTGCCGAAGTATTTGTTCTGTACCGGAGCCCCGGCAGGGCTGCGGTTTATGGTAATTTTCTCAAAAAGCAATTCATCCGCAGAGACATTGAAAAGTTCACAAAGCTGTAAAACCTTATCAATCTGGGGCAGCGCCTGATCCATTTCCCATTTGGAAACCGACTGACGCGATACCGACAGTTTATCTGCCAGTGTTTCCTGCGACATATTCGCAGCGTTTCTAAGATGAGTTATCTTTTCACCTATTGTCATAATGTCCCCCTAAATTCAAAAGTATTTGTAATATTTCTATTACTTCTCTTATAATACATTGGCTTCCACCCTTTTACAAGCAACAAAACCTTGAAGTTTTGTCAACTATAGGTTGCGAAAGCGATTAAAAAAATTGAGAATTCTTTGCTTTACGTCAAAAAAACACTTAAATTTGCAAATTTTTATTGACATATAATTAATATTATCCGAATTTAACTTTTATAACCTGCAAATTAAATTTAAGGTTTTAATATGATTTTAAGGGTAAAAACAGACCCTAAAAGGGACGGATTTTGGCTGCTTCGCGGTGCGGTGAAAACGAAGGATGCAAAACGGTGAGTGGTGTAGTGACGCAAAAGCAAAGTGTCAAAAGCGGACAGCCTTTTAAAGCAAAAATAAAAAGGATTTTGGCCGTAGTTGTGCCAAAATCCCGGGTTGGTATCAGTTATATCAGGTATTTTTAATGATTATCTGCTCAATTACGTCGGCGGCATGCTCGCAAAGGTCGCAGCAGTTTTCAAGACTTTCGTAAATTGCCTTGTTTCCGATGAGGATTCTGCTGGAGGTTTCATGGGTAAACAGGCTGTGAACTGCCTTGACGTACATTTCGTCGGCCTCGCCCTCAATGGTGTTTACCTCAACCAGAAGCTTTCTTAAACGTTCGGGCTTTTTGAAGTTCTTAAGCTCCTTTGCCGCCTCATAAAGGGCGGTTACACAGCGGTTTACGATTTTTGCAATATCCGCCGCAAAGGCAGGCATTTCCTCAATGCGGAACATGTAAAATTCAAGAATGACTTCGTCGATAGCGTCGGTAACATCATCAATTATCTGAACCAGACCGAGGATATCCTCCTGGTCTATCGGAGTAATAAATTCTGAAGAAAGATTGGTAAGGACGGTGTGGTGGAGCTCGTCCGCTTTGTGCTCGATTGCGTGCATTTTTTCCTTCTGATCCGCAATATTTCCCGCGGAATAGTTGGAAAGTATCTGTTCCAAAAGCCGAGAGGCTTCAACGCTGAAGCCGACCTGTTGTTCAATCAGCTTAAAATAATCGTTTTTGTTCCTTGCCATTGCATTTACTCCTTTACGCAAATAAAATTAAAAACAGCTTTGCCATTAAATAACCGAGTAATCCGCATCCGGGGAAGGTAAATACCCATGTCATAACAAGCTCGTTTACAATGCCCCAGTTTACATTTTTTATTCTGCGGGCGGCGCCGACACCCATTATTGCCGTCGTTTTAGTGTGTGTGGTGCTTACCGGTATACCTGTAAGGGATGATAAAAGCAGGCATATTGTCGCGGCGAAATCGGCGGCAAAACCCTGATAGGGCTTTAGCTTTACCATATCCATACCCACCGATTTGATTATGCGGTACCCGCCTATCGAGGTTCCAAGACCCATTACAAGTGAGCATATAATCATAAGCCACAGCGGCACCGTAAAGGTGGTATCACTGGTATTTCCTTGCGAAAAGGCGGCTCCAAGAAGGAAAATTGCCATGAATTTCTGTCCGTCCTGCGCACCGTGCATGAAAGCCATTGCCGCTCCTCCGGCAACCTGTGCGCTCGAAAAGAACCTTTCGGACTTTACCCTGTTGGAGTTTTGAAAAAGCAGAACCGTAAGCTTTGAAGAAACAAAACCAAGAACAAATCCCAAACCGGTAGAGAGTAGTATCCCCCACAAAACCTTAACCCATTCTTTGGGGTTGATGCCTGAAAAGCTGTTTTGAATGGCAACCGCCGCGCCCGAAATACCGGCAATCAGGGCGTGGCTTTCACTTGTGGGAATGCCGAAATACCAAGCACCGGTCGCCCATATGACTATTGCCGCCATTGCGGCGCACAGCGCAATCAGGGAGATTTTAGCATTTCCTCCGAAATCCACCATGTTGTATATGGTCATGGCAACCGAAGCGTTTACTGCGGTCATTACAAGCACACCTAAAAAGTTGAAAACGGCAGCCATAACAATTGCTTTGCGTACGCCGATTGCCCTTGTGGAAACGCAGGTTGCTATCGCATTAGGCGCATCAGTCCAACCGTTGACAAGGATAACTCCCAGTGTAAGCAGGGAGGATACCAACAGCATCGGACTTTTAAACATTTCGCCTACGTAGGTTATTAATGACATGATTTCACCTCATAATGTTTTGGTTACCTGTGTTCTGTCATTTCGGTTAAATGTTTTACATAATTTTTCGGTTAGGTTGAATTTTTTGGAATTCCGGATTAAAAATCACCGAACGTACATATTATA
>JBMNVM010000015.1:0-14281 GCA_050946805.1 Acutalibacteraceae bacterium
CTATGTATGCCATGATGGCAGGCGCTTTAACCGTCTTTATTCTTCGCATATGCGCCGCGCGTTTTCGCTGGAAGCTGCCAAGAGCGGAATAAAACATCGGATTATAAAAACGATATTTTTTAGATTTATACGCTTATGTTTTTTGCATTTTTCCATGCGAAAAGCCCTTGAAAGCCATCCATGCGGTTTTTGCCAACTAAACTATTGCAATTAGCGGTAATATATTTTATAATAACCTTAATCGTCATTTTTTTCGAAAGGTGGGACAGGGCATTTGGTGCCCTTTATATGGCAAAAGAAAAACTTGTAAAATCTATAACCTCTATGGATGAGGATTTTGCCCAATGGTATACCGACGTATGTCTTAAAGCGGAGCTTATCGACTATGCAGCGGTTAAGGGGTGCATGATCATTCGCCCCTACGGATATGCCATTTGGGAAAATATTCAGCGTGAAATGGATTCCCGTTTTAAGGCTACGGGTCATGAGAATGTTTATATGCCTCTATTTATTCCCGAAAGCCTTCTGCAAAAGGAGAAGGACCATGTCGAGGGCTTTGCTCCCGAAGTTGCGTGGGTAACCCACGGCGGAGAGGAAAAACTGGAGGAGCGCCTGTGTGTCCGCCCCACTTCGGAAACCCTGTTTTGCGACCATTTTAAAAACATAGTTCATTCATACCGTGATTTGCCCAAGCTTTATAATCAGTGGTGCAGCGTTGTGCGCTGGGAAAAAACAACCAGACCTTTCCTTCGCTCACGCGAATTTTTGTGGCAGGAGGGACACACCCTGCACGCGACCGCCGAGGAGGCCAAGGCGGAAACCATTCAAATGCTTAATGTCTATGCCGAGTTTTGCGAGAACGTGCTTGCCATGCCGGTTGTAAAGGGACAGAAAACCGAAAAAGAGCGTTTTGCCGGAGCCGAAGCCACCTATACTATCGAGGCATTGATGCATGACGGCAAGGCCTTGCAAAGCGGCACCTCCCATTATTTCGGGGATGGTTTTGCCAAGGCGTTTGACATAACATATACCGATAAGAATAATAATATTGTCAATCCTTTTCAGACATCATGGGGTACCACAACACGCCTTATCGGTGCGTTGATTATGACCCACGGCGATGACAACGGCCTTGTTTTACCTCCCGCGGTGGCACCGATTCAGTCGGTACTGATCCCGATAGCCGCCCACAAAGAGGGTGTTCTTGATAAGGCAAGGGAAGTTTTTGACAGGCTTAAAAACATCTGCCGCGCCAAAATTGATGACAGCGATCAGACCCCGGGCTGGAAGTTTGCCGAATACGAAATGAAGGGCGTGCCGCTGCGTATTGAGTTAGGGCCTAAGGATATCGAAAACAATTCCTGCATTGTCGCCCGCCGTGATAACGGGGAAAAAACAGCGGTAAGCTTAGATGCGCTGGAAACCGAAATTCCAAGGCTATTAAAAGAGGTTCACATAAACCTTTACAACAAGGCTCTCGCGCGCAGGGAAGCCATGACCTACGATGCTTTCAATCTTGAGCAGATGAAGGATATAGCCGACAATAAGCCCGGCTTTATCCGCGCAATGTGGTGCGGCGACCGTGCCTGTGAGGACAGCCTTAAGGAAACAGCCGGCGTTACCTCTCGCTGTATTCCTTTTGACGGAAAGCCCATTGACGATAAGTGCGTTTGCTGCGGAAAGCCCGCAAAGCATCTGCTATATTGGGGAAAGGCCTATTAATTTCAGCAAAAATGATTTTTTATGACAGGGAAGTTTCCAAAAAATTTCCCTGTCTTTTTGTTTTTGGCATTTTGCCTTGCATTTATGCGACTTTTTTCGACAAAAATGTCTTATCTCGCTTTAAATTTTGCTGAAAAACTTATTATTTTATGAAAATTTAGTCTTGACTATTCTTTCATTTTAATATATAATTATGAATTACTAATGATGATGGGATAATGTGCGCCTTATGCAGAAAACGGCCTGTAAATACGGGTCGAAAAGGGTTTACATAATGTCGATTATCAGGATCATAAATAGGCTTAAAAGCCGCAAAATCTACGGAGGAGTGATTGTATACCTATGGAGTCAACTTCAATGGTAAGGCCTATAAAGCTGGGCAACAATACCCGTATGACCTTTTCTAAAATCAATGAAGTTATTGATATGCCCAACCTCATTGAAATTCAGAAGGAATCGTACAAGAGGTTTATAGAGGAGGGGTTAAAAGAAGTATTCCGGGATATGTCGGCGATAACCGATTACAGCGGAAATCTTCAATTAAGCTTTGTTGATTACCGGCTTGACGATAAGCCTAAATATGATGTTGCGGAATGTAAGGCCCGAGATACAACCTACGCAGCACCCCTTAGGGTTACTGCACGTCTTGTAAACAACGAAACCGGAGAAATCAAGGAAAGCGAAGTTTCGATGGGCGATTTCCCCTTGATGACCGAATCCGGCACCTTTATAATCAACGGTGCGGAACGCGCTATCGTTTCTCAGATTGTCCGTTCTCCCGGTGTTTATTTTGCCGAAAAAACGGATGAGAAAACCGGTAAAAGGCTTTTTTCCTCCACAATAATTCCCAACCGCGGCGCTTGGCTTGAATATGAGACCTCGGTTTCGGATGTTCTCTATGTACGTATTGACAAAAACCGTAAACTGCCTATTACCACCTTTGTCCGTGCTTTAGGGGCGTTTATCAGCAATTCCGGCGTAGCCACAAATGAGCAGATTCGCCAGCTTTTCGGAGAAGACGAACGCCTTTTTGCCACCTTGGATGTTGACGATACAAAGAGTGTTGACGAAGCCCTGCTTGAGGTTTACAAAAAGCTCCGCCCGAGTGAACCTGTTACTATTGAGGGTGCCCAGAACTATCTTGAGCAGCTCTTTTTCGATACACATCGTTACGATATTTCTCCTGTCGGACGTTATAAATACAATAAAAAGCTTGCAGTCGGCGGCCGTATAAAGGGTCATGTTTTGTCGCGCCCGGTTATAGACGCCATGACGGGTGAAATAATTGCCGAGGGCGGCACCACCGTTTCAAAGGAACTGGCCTTGGAGATTGAGAAAAAAGGCGTAAACGAGGTTTTCCTTAATGTTATGGACCCGGAAGGAAAGGTCAGCGAGGTCAAGGTTTTATCCAACGGAATGGTAGAGCTTGCGGATTTTGTTGATTTTTCCGAAGAGGAGCTTAGAGAGCTTGAAACCTTGGGCGTATATGAGAAGGTTTCTTTTTCTGTTTTAAAGAAAATACTTGATGAGTTTGACAATAAAGAGGATATACGCAAGGCGATAATCGAGCATGCCGATGAGCTTGTACCGAAGCACATTACGGTTGAAGATATTTTTGCGTCTATCAGCTATTTTATCGGACTTCCACACGGTGTCGGTTCTGTTGACGATATTGACCATCTCGGCAACCGCCGCATTCGTTCGGTTGGCGAACTTTTGCAGAACCAGTTCAGAATCGGTCTTTCCAGAATGGAACGTGTTGTCCGTGAAAAGATGACCTTGCAGTCGCAAGATCCGGACAGCATTACACCACAGTCCCTTATTAATATCAGACCTGTGGTTGCGGCTATAAAAGAATTTTTCGGTTCTTCACCGCTGTCTCAGTTTATGGATCAGACAAACCCGCTTTCCGAGCTTACACATAAACGCCGTTTGTCGGCCTTGGGTCCCGGCGGTTTGTCAAGAGATCGCGCTTCGTTCGAGGTGCGCGACGTTCACTACACCCATTACGGACGTATGTGCCCGATTGAAACACCTGAAGGTCCCAACATCGGTCTTATCTCTTATCTTGCGACCTATGCAAGGATAAATAAGTACGGTTTCATTGAAACTCCTTTCCGCAAGGTGGACAAAGTTTCCGGACGAGTTCTTGACGAAGTCATATATATGACCGCCGATGAAGAGGATGATTATTACGTAGCGCAAGCCAACGAGCCGCTGGACGAAAACGGATGCTTTGCCAACAAAAGGGTAAAGGCACGTTATCGTGATGAATTTTACGAGATAGAGGCTGCACGCGCCGAGTTTATGGACGTATCACCCAAAATGGTTGTATCGGTAGCCACCGCTATGATCCCCTTCCTTGAAAATGACGATACCAACCGTGCGCTCATGGGCTCAAACATGCAGAAGCAGGCGGTACCGCTCTTGCGCCCCGAAAACCCGGTTGTTGCCACCGGTATGGAATACAAGGCGGCCGTTGACTCAGGCGTTGTGGTTATCGCAAAGCGCGACGGCGAGGTTACCTATGTTTCGGCCGAGGTTATAAAGGTAAGAGCTACAAACGGTGAAATTGACGAATATAAGCTTATTAAATTCATGCGTTCCAACCACGGAACCTGTATAAATCAGCGCCCGATAGTATCTGTCGGCCAGAAGATTAAAGAAGGCGAGGTTATTGCCGACGGCCCCGCAACCTCCAACGGCGAAATTTCGCTGGGTCGCAACGCCCTTATCGGCTTTATGACCTGGGAAGGCTACAATTACGAGGACGCGGTATTAATCAACGAACGCCTTGTTCGTGATGATGTTTACACCTCGATTCATATTGAGGAGTACGAGATAGAGGCAAGAGATACCAAGCTCGGCCCTGAAGAGATTACAAGGGATATCCCGAACGTCGGCGAGGATGCTCTTCGCGACCTTGACGAGAGGGGTATTATCAGAATCGGCGCTGAGGTTACCGCGGGCGACATTCTTGTCGGCAAGGTAACCCCCAAGGGTGAAACCGAGCTTACGGCGGAGGAAAGACTGCTGCGCGCAATTTTCGGCGAGAAGGCGCGCGAGGTAAGAGACACTTCGCTCAGGGTGCCCCACGGTGAATACGGTACGATTGTCGATGTAAAGGTCTTTACAAGAGAGGATTCTTCGGAACTTAGCCCCGGAGTTAATGTTGTGGTTCGCTGCTATATAGCGCAAAAGCGCAAGATCTCAGTCGGTGATAAGATGGCCGGCCGCCACGGTAACAAGGGCGTTGTTTCAAGAATTTTACCCAGTGAGGATATGCCTTTCCTGCCTGACGGTACTCCGCTTGATATCGTTCTCAACCCGCTGGGCGTTCCGTCCCGTATGAATATCGGTCAGGTGCTCGAGGTTCACCTCGGCTACGCTGCACGCGCCCTTGGTTGGAATGTCTGCACGCCGGTATTTGACGGTGCGCACGAAGAAGATATCCGCGAGTGCTTCAAATTGGCGGAGGAATACACCAAGTCGGAAGATTATCCGTACAAAAACACTCCAAAGCTTGATTTTTCAAGAATTCCGCTAAGAGAAGATGCAAAGACACAGCTTTATGACGGTAGAACAGGTGAGCCGTTTGACAATCTGGTAACCGTTGGTTATATGTATTACCTGAAACTCCATCACCTGGTAGATGATAAGATACATGCCCGTTCAACCGGTCCGTACTCGCTGGTAACCCAGCAGCCGCTTGGCGGTAAAGCACAGTTCGGCGGACAGCGCTTCGGTGAAATGGAAGTTTGGGCGCTTGAAGCCTACGGTGCGGCATATACCCTTCAGGAAATACTGACGGTTAAGTCGGACGATGTTGTGGGACGTGTTAAAACCTACGAATCCATTGTCAAGGGTCAGAATATTCCGAAACCCGGTATACCGGAGTCCTTCAAGGTTCTTATTAAGGAACTTCAGTCATTGGGACTTGATGTTAAGGTATTGGATGACCATAATGAGGAAATCGACCTTAAACAGACCTTTGATGATGACGATGATTTGGGACTTGGCACTCCCGCGATTCCGGAAAGCGATATACCGCCTGCCGATGATGAGGAGTTCGAAAGTGAGAATGTTGTTGACGATCTCACAGGCTTCGGGCTTGAAGATGAAGAGGGCAATCCCGAAATAGATAATTTTGACGAAGAGCTTGATTTGACCGAGCTTATTGATGAATAGTAACGGAGGGCAATTATGGCAGAAATTGAATTTGAATCTATAAAGATTGGACTTGCGTCTCCCGAACAGATAAGAAGCTGGTCTCACGGCGAGGTAACAAAGCCGGAAACTATCAACTACCGAACCCTGAAGCCCGAAACAGGCGGTCTTTTCTGCGAGCGGATTTTCGGTCCACAAAAGGACTGGGAATGCCATTGCGGAAAATACAAGAGAATCCGTTACAAGGGCAAGGTCTGCGAACGCTGCGGCGTCGAGGTAACACGGGCTAAGGTGCGCCGCGAGCGCATGGGCTCTATCGAGCTTGCGGCTCCCGTTTCGCATATTTGGTACTTTAAGACCATTCCGTCCCGCATGGGATTAGTACTTGATATATCCCCAAAGGCTTTGGAGCAGGTACTTTACTTTTCACAGTATATAGTAACCGATCCCGGAAACACTCCGCTTGAGAAAAAGCAGCTTCTCAACGAGAAGCAGTACCGCGATATGCGTGAAAAGTACGAGGATGATTTTGAAGCCGGCATGGGAGCGGAAGCTATCAAGAAGCTTCTGTGCGAAATCGACCTTGACAAGACCAGCGAAGAGCTTCGCGAAGAGCTGGAAAACGCGACAGGCCAGAAGAGGATCAGACTTTTAAAGCGCCTTGAGGTTATCGAGGCCTTCAGGCAGTCCGGAAACCGCCCCGAATGGATGATACTTGATGTTATTCCGGTAATTCCGCCGGATATACGTCCAATGGTTCAGCTTGACGGCGGACGTTTCGCGACAAGCGACCTAAATGACCTTTACAGACGTGTTATCAACCGCAACAACCGCCTTAAAAGACTTCTTGAGCTTCGCGCGCCCGACATTATTGTCCGCAACGAAAAGCGCATGCTTCAAGAGGCGGTTGACGCCCTTATAGATAACGGCCGCCGCGGAAAGCCGGTAACCGGCCCCAACAACCGGCCGCTTAAATCCCTTTCCGATATGCTTAAAGGTAAGCAGGGACGTTTCCGTCAAAACCTGCTTGGTAAGCGTGTTGACTATTCGGGACGTTCGGTTATTGTCGTAGGCCCAGAGCTTAAGATGTACCAGTGCGGACTCCCGAAGGAAATGGCGCTTGAGCTTTTCAAGCCGTTTGTAATGAAAAGGCTGGTTGAAACAAAGGCCGTTGTTAACATTAAATCCGCGCGTAAGATGGTAGAACGTGCATCCACAGAAATTTGGGACGCGCTTGAAACCGTAATAAAAGAGCATCCGGTGCTTTTAAACCGCGCGCCGACACTTCACCGCCTCGGTATTCAGGCCTTTGAGCCTGTGCTGGTTGAAGGCAAGGCTTTAAAGCTTCATCCGCTTGTATGTACGGCATACAACGCCGACTTTGACGGCGACCAGATGGCCGTTCACGTACCCCTTTCGGCGGAGGCGCAGGCCGAAGCACGCTTCCTTATGCTTGCGGCCAACAACCTTTTAAAGCCGTCTGACGGTAAGCCCGTTACCGTTCCTACTCAGGACATGGTACTCGGTTCTTATTATCTTACCCTTGTAAAGGCTGACGAAAAGGGCGCCAATAAGGTCTTCCGCAACAAGGAAGAGGCCTTAATGGCCTATAACGACGGCATCGTAGGCCTGCACGCACCGATACGCGTTCGTATGCCCAATGAAAAAGGCGAGCACAAGCTTATTTGGTGCACGGTCGGCTTTATTATCTTTAATGAATCTATCCCGCAGGATCTCGGCTTTGTTGACCGCAATAATCCCGAGACCGCGTTTGACCTTGAATGGAACTTTAAAGTAAAGGATCCTACAAAGAATTTTGTTGAAAGTAATGACGACATTATTCAGAACAAGGTCGGTAAAAAGCAGCTTGGCAAGATTATCGACCGCTGCATCACAAAGCACGGCACAAGCGATTCCGCTATAGTTCTTGACAAAATCAAGGAAACCGGATTTAAGTATTCGACAAAAGGTGCCGTTACGGTTGCTATTACCGATGCTGTAATCCCGCCCGAGAAAAAGCATATTCTCGAGGATGCAGAGCACCAGATTGATATTGTCAACCGTGATTATAAACGCGGTCTTATCAATGACGATGAACGCAGCCGCCATGTAATAGAGATCTGGAACAAAGCTACCGAAGATGTTGCCGAGGCTCTTAAAGGCAACCTTGATGAGTTCAACCCGATCTTTATGATGGCCGATTCGGGCGCTCGTGGCTCAATGGCTCAGATAAGACAGCTTGCGGGTATGCGCGGACTTATCGCCAACACCGCCGGTAAGGTCATTGAGGTTCCGATCCGCTCCAATTACCGTGAGGGTCTTAACGTACTTGAGTACTTTATTTCCTCACGTGGTGCGCGTAAAGGTCTTGCCGATACGGCGCTTCGTACGGCCGACTCGGGTTATTTGACCCGCCGTCTTGTTGACGTTGCTCAGGACGTAATTGTACGCGAGGATGACTGCGGTACCGAAGAAGGCTTGACAATATTCGACATTAAGGACGGCAATCATGTTATCGAGCCTTTGGTAGAGCGTCTTGACGGCAGATATTTGCTGCATGATGCTGTTGACCCGAACACCGGAGAGGTTATCTGGTCTAAGGACGAAATGGTTACGGCCGAGGGTGCTCAAAAAATTGTTGATGCCGGAATTACCGAAATTGTTATTCGTTCTGTTCTTACCTGCCATACACATCACGGTGTATGTAAAAAGTGCTACGGACGAAATCTCGCAACCTCCAAGCCTGTTACCATTGGCGAGGCTGTCGGTATTGTTGCGGCTCAGTCCATCGGCGAACCCGGTACACAGCTTACAATGCGTACCTTCCATACGGGCGGTATCGCAAGTACCGAGGATATTACGCAGGGTCTTCCGCGTGTTGAAGAACTCTTCGAAGCCCGCCGTCCAAAGCGCTGTGGACTTATTGCCAAGATTGACGGCGTTGTCCGCATAGTAGAGGAAAAGAAGAGCAACGTAATTGTCATAACCAACAGCGAGCTTCAGCTCGAAGAAAAGGTTACAATACCTTACGGTGTCCGTCCGCTTGTTAATGACGGAGACCATATTAAAGCCGGAGATCTGCTTATCCCCGGTGCGAAATATCCGCAGGATATTCTGGAGGCTCAAGGACCCGAAGCGGTTCAGCAGTATATTATCGCCGAAATCCAGAATGCCTACCGCACACAGGGTGTTGACATTAACGATAAGCATATCGAGGTTATTGTACGCCAGATGATGAAGAGACTTCGTGTCATTGATCCGGGCGACACCTCCTTGCTCCAGAACGTTACCTATGAATATAAGGAAATTGCTGAGGAGAACAAGAAAATACAGGCTCGTATCGATGCAGGTGAGCAAGGCCTTTCAAAGGCTAAATATGAGGCAACCTTGCTTGGTATTACAAAGGCTTCACTTGCCACCGAATCCTTCCTCTCTGCTGCTTCCTTCCAAGAAACAACAAGAGTTCTCACCGAAGCCGCCATTAAGGGCAAGGTTGATCCGCTCTTCGGACTTAAGGAAAATGTTATCATCGGTAAGCTCGTTCCTGCCGGTACCGGCATGAAGTGCCGTGAGATTAACGCCGAACTTGAGAAAGAGGATGAACCGCTTTTCACGGATGAGGACGAGGAAGTAGTCTACAAAATAGAAGCGTAATTAAAAGTCAAACCCGTCGATTAAGCATTTGCTTAATCGGCGGGTTTTATGTTTAGTATAAAAATAAACCGCCGGTTTTCCGGCGGTTGTAATTTAGAGAGAATCAATCGCTTAAATAATATTTCACAAGCGACTGCAAAAGTAAATCGCGATCAATTTTGCGAATCATATTACGGGCATTATTATGAGTGGTAATATAGGTCGGGTCCTCAGACAGAATATAACCCACGATCTGATTAATGGGATTATACCCTTTTTCCTTCAATGCGTCATAAACCTGCATTAGTATGTTGCGGATGGTCTGCTCGGTCTGATCTCCGATTGAAAAAGTTAGGGTTCTGTCGTTCATAAATAGCACCTCTCATAACCTGTTATATTTACATTGTATAATACCCGAATTAAAAGTTCAAGAGTTATTTTCTAAGCTCGGCGCCCACTGATTCAAGTTTTTTTATAATTTTATCGCAAACCTCATCAATTTCCTTGTCCCCTAAGGTGTGGTCAAGTGAACGGAGCCATACGCTGTAGGCCACGCTCTTTTTGCCTTCGGGAATCTGAGCACCCTGATAAACATCAAATAACTTTATTTTTTCGCAAAGTCTGCCGGCAGCGGAAGAAATTGCCCTTTCAAGTGTTCCGACAGGGATGTCAACATCAACAAGCATTGCAAAGTCGCGCTCGACCGCCGGGAATTTGGGTAATGGCTTGTAGGTCGTTTTGCGCTTTTCAAATTCAAGCAGAATATCAAGCTTAATTTCAGCCACATAAACCCTGCAGTCAATCCCGTATAAGGCGGCGACTGCGGGGTGAACCTCGCCGAATACGCCGATTTCCTTGTTGTTGGCAATTATTTTTGCCTGCCTTCCGGGGTGGAGGTAAGGCTCGCCGCTTCTTTCATACTGTGTGTGCGCGCCCAAAACATCGCAGGCCGCTTCAATCAAGCCTTTAAGGGTGAAGAAATCCGCATCCTCCCCGTAAATGCCGATTGACATGGTCGGCAGCTCTTCAGGCTGTTCGGTAATCGGTAATTGCTTTGGTATGAAGCGCTTGCTTATTTCGAAGAATTTACCGTCGGCATTTTTCTTGTTGATGTTGGTGGCCAGAACGGTCAGCATGCTGGTTGTAAGCTGGGTTCTCATGGTTGAGTATTCATCGCCTAAGGGATTAATGATTTTTATCTCTCTTCTACGCTCATCATCAGCCGGCAGTAAGAGGGTATCAATGGCTTTTGATGAAATAAAGGAGTAAGTAGCAATCTCAAAAAGTCCGGCGGCGGTTAAAATTCTTTTGATTTTATCGGTTTTAATTCTTTCGGGCAGCTGCTTTCCGCGCGTAACAATACCCCTCATGGGTGTGCCGATAATGTGATCGTAACCGTAAATGCGCATAACCTCTTCGGCTAAATCGGCTCTGCCCTCTATATCGTCCCTGATTGACGGAACACGGCAGGTGATTTCTTTGCCCTTTAAGGTTGTGGGAAGACCCAGACTGTTTAAAATTTGTAAAATCTTTTCATCCGGCACCTCAACGCCGATAAGCTCCAAAATTTTATCGGTTGTAACGGTTATTTCTTTTTCCTCGGGCAAACCGTTGTTGCAATCGATAGTACCATCAATAATATCCCCCGCATCCAGCTCATATATTAGCTGCAAGGCGCGATTTGCGGCATATTCTACATTATTAATGTCAATCCCGCGCTCGAATCTGCCGCTGGCTTCGGTTCTGATACCTAAAGATCTGCTTGTGTGGCGGACATTATCACGGCGGAATTTTGCCGCTTCAAGGAAGAGGTCCTTTGTATCATCCTCAATCTCGCTTTCCTTGCCGCCCATGATACCCGCAAGGCAGGAGGGCTTTTCTCCGTCGGCAATTACAAGCATATCGGGGGTGAGTATGTGCTCCTTGCCGTCAAGGGTGGTAATGCGCTCTCCCGGGCGGGCGTTTCGCACGATGATTTTTTTGTCAGCCAAATCATTGTAGTTAAATGCGTGCATCGGCTGGCCGGTTTCCAGCATTACAAAGTTTGTAATGTCTACAATGTTGTTAATCGGCCTCATGCCCGAAGCCAAAAGTGCTTGTTGCATCCAAAGCGGGGATTCTTTAATTCTTAGGTTTTTAACAATACGTCCGATATACCGCGGGCACAGGTCGTAGTTTTCGACCTCGATACTGATATAATCGTTTATATCACCGCCGACCGTTTTGTATTCCGGCACGGGAGCGGTAAATTTAGTGCCTAAAACTACCGAAATCTCCTTTGCAATACCGAGATAGCAGTTGCAGTCGGGACGGTTTGCGGTGATTTTAAAATCAATAATGCAGTCATCAAGCCCCAAAACCTCGCGCATATCGGTGCCAACGGGGTGGGTGTCCTTTAAAATCAGAATCCCGTGTACCGAGGCGCCTTCGTATTCGGCTTCGGTAAGGCAAAGCTCCTCACCGGAACAGAGCATACCGTGGGACTCAACACCACGAAGTTTCCCGCTGACAATATGCGCGCCGCAGGGAAGGTAGCTGTCGTGCAACGCTGCGGGCACCAAATCGCCGACCTTTATATTCTGCGCGCCGGTTACAATCTGAACCGGTTCGCCTTTTCCGACATCGACTTGGCAAATCTGCAAATGGTCGCTGTTTTCGTGGGGTTTAATTTCTAAAATTTTGGCCACAACCACATTTACGAGTTTGTCGGCCTGATTTTCAATGCTCTCCACCTCAAAGCCCGCCATAACCATGCGGTCGCAAAGCTCATTTACCGGAACATTTATTGCAACGTAATTTTTTAATTGTTTTAACGATACCTTCATTTAAAAGACCTCCCTTAAAACTGCTCAAGGAAGCGCTTATCGTTTTCGAACAAAAGACGAATATCGCTTATCTTGTAGCGTGTGGTTGTAAGACGGTCAAGACCGATTCCGAAGGCAAAGCCGGAGTATTCATCCGGGTCGATGCCGCAGCTTCTTAAAACATTCGGATGAACCATTCCAGCACCCAGAATTTCAATCCAGCCGCTACCCTTGCATATACGGCAGCCTTTGCCACCACACTCTGAACAGGTAACATCAACCTCAACCGAGGGTTCGGTAAAGGGGAAGAAGGAAGGACGAAACTTAACCTTAGTGTCCTTGCCGTAAATTTCGTGGGCAAACTGTTCAAGCACCCCTTTAAGGTCGCACATGGTAACACCTTTGTCTACCACAAGCCCCTCAATCTGGTGGAATACGGGGGAATGGGTCGCGTCAACCTCGTCGGCGCGGAAAACCCTTCCCGGACAGATAACGCGAATGGGCGGCTTGCGGGTTTCCATAGTGCGTATTTGCGCTGCGGAGGTCTGGGTTCTAAGCAGCAGATTCTCCGCAAGATAGAAGGTGTCCTGCATATCACGTGCGGGGTGGTCGGCGGGAACGTTTAAGCATTCAAAGTTATAATAGTCAGTTTCCACCTCGGGACCGTCAACAACATCAAAGCCCATTGATTGGAAAATGTTAATCATATCGTCAAGAACCGTGTTTAACGGGTGCAGCTTGCCGATGTTGACCTCCTTTGCGGGCATGGTAATGTCAATGGTCTCGGTCTTTAGCTTTTCGGTCAGTGCTATGGCCGCCAGTTCTTCCTTTTTGGCCGCAATCAACTGCTCAAGCTCCTGCTTTGCTTCGTTTACAAGGGCGCCCATTTTCGGCCTTTCTTCGGGTGACAGTGAGCCCATCATTTTTAAAATCGAGGTCAATTCGCCCTTTTTGCCTAAATATTTTACCCGAATGTTTTCAATCTGGTCTTGATCACTACAGTCTTTAATTGCGTTTTTCGCTTCAAGACTTATTGCCAACAACTTTTCTTTCATATTCGTTCCTCCAAAATTGACTGTTTGGGCGGTGCAGCGCAAATCCTTGCCGCACCGGAATAAAAAAATAAACTTCGTCCCCAAAACAGGACGAAGCTAAAAATCTCCGCGGGACCACCCGTAATTTTCGCTCAAAGAGCAAACACTCTCGCGACCGGTAACGGGGTCATCCGTCAGCACCTACTTAACAGTAAAACGAAAGCGTTTTTCAGCGCCGCTGCTCAAAAGGGAACTTCCGCAAGACAGTAACTTATGCCCGCTTACAGCCAAGGCAGGCACTCTCTGAAAGCCTTATCATGCGTACTTTCCTTTGTCATCGCATTTAATGAATTTAATATATAATATCATTAATATATGCTAAATGCAAGTGTTTATTTAATAATTATTTTGCGTTATTTAAGTAATCCAAAACCTGTTTTTCAATCTGGCTCATACCCAAAACGCTCGGATGCCCGTTGAGCCTATCGAAATCTTGAAGCTCGATCACTTCCACACCGTATTTTTCACAGGCGATTTTCATATTTTCTCTGATTTCCTGTTTAAGATCGGTGTTGATAATATTTATTACCCTTGCGTTTTGAATATTTGCTTTAATTCTTATAAGAAGATAGCAAAATGCCGGCAGAACAGAGTATAAATCTTTAATCTCAAAGTTTTCAAACTTCAGCTCTCCGACGGGGGAGCCTGCCCAGTTATCGTTTGTGCCGCCGAAAATAAAAACGGTATCAATCGAGTTTTCGGTGAAATATCCGCTGTCAATAAGCTTATCCATGCGCGCTATAAAGGATATATTTTTGCAGTCGGCACCGTTGTACCCTGTGTTGCATATGGTCGTTCCCGAAAAGCTGCAGTTTAAAACCAAATTGGAGCCGGTGTCAGTCATAAGGCGGTGCCACCAAG